>JAWXVA010000119.1:0-7469 GCA_044425815.1 Eubacteriales bacterium | reverse complement strand
AGAATTTAGAAGTGGACATGCCTGCCTTTCGTACAGTGGTGACACCATTTGAGCGAGGGGCGAGTAATATTCGTGGATTGGGACGCATTTACTTAGAAGATGTGTTTGTAATTAATAATGTATCCGTGTTACAAGGGAAGGAAAGTATGTTTGTGGCAATGCCTTCTTATAAGACAAATCAGAAAGACCAACAAGGAAAGGATATTTATCAAGATATCTGCTATCCAGTGACAAAGGAATTTCGTAGTGTGTTGCATGGGGAAGTGGTAAATGCTTATGAAGTGGCGAAAGAAAAGCAAGAAGATGTTGTGGGGGATGGAGAACGCAAAAATGATAGAGATGGATTTCAGGAGGTAGAAGAGCGGGAGTTACCATTTCGATAAAATTTTTGATGGGGTACTTATTATGCAGTGGAGTAATGGGAAAATACATAATGTATTAAAGAAGTACCAACATTTAAAGGGGCGACTTCTTTTAGAACATTAACTATTAAAACGATTGATAGTATAAAGTAGATGTATTAAATCATTGTCCTTCAATTTATTCATACCTTCTAGTGCTTTCTAGATTAAAAGAGGATGCTTTGTTTGCTCATCAAAAAAATCGTTTGGTGTAATCGTAAAGTATTCACAGATGTATAAGAATTCTGATAGGGACGGTAAAGAGCGACCTGATGTTATGCCTTGTATATAGTTCTTGCTATGCCCAAGCTCTTTGCTTAACTTATGTTCTGATATATTACGAGTTTTGCAAAGTAATGCAATTCACTCTCTTAAAAATGTTTCGTCATCTATGTGTAATCTCCTCCTAAGTATATTATACATTTTGAAATGCAAAAGATTCACTTTCACAAAAGGTGTTTTGTTGATATAATTCTTCTATTGAAAGACAATGGAGGATTCTTTATGTTGAAAATTGCTTATTGTGATGATTCAGAAAATGATAGAAATGAAATTGAACATGCCTTAACCAAAATACAAATGCAATGGGAAGTGGATTTTGTAGTAAGTGCATACCAAAGTGGGGAAGAACTGTTAAGAGAATTAGAAACAAGAGAGTATGATATTGTATTATTAGATATAGTGATGCATAAAGTAGATGGGATAGATGCGGCTAAAGTGATTAGAAAAAAATATCCTAATTGTTGGTTGATTTTTATATCTAATTATGAGAAAAGATGGAAAGAGCTATTAGGGAGAAATACACTTGCATTTTTGGACAAACCTATATGCAGCAAGGAACTTGAATCTGTTTTAAAAACTGTTTGCGATGAAAAGAAAGCAGATATGGATAAAATGTTCGAATATAAATTATCCGGAAATCGAATTCAAATACCAGTGAAGGAAGTGTTGTATTGGGAAAGTGAAGGACATTATGTTAAGATGTATACTCTTCATGAATTTATTAAATATAAAGGCAAAATCAGTGAAGTATGGCAACAATTAGAACAAACGGCAGATGTTGTACGTCCTACAAAATCACATATAGTAAACTTAAGATATATGTCTATGTCGAAACGATTTGTCAAAATAGATGGAATGATAGAAATTCCTATAGGGCGGTCATTTCAACAAATGACGTGGGAGCGGTACAATACATATTTGAATGAAAGAAGAGGAAGCTAGGTATGGGTGAAATCATTCGTTTTGCATTGATTCTTGTATTTTCATGGTCATATACACTGATAATCTATGAATTATATTGCATGTTTTTTGTAAAAGCGGAGAATAGATTATTAGGAAGAGTTTTGTACGTCATCTATTTTGTTTTTACCACAACTACGTCACTAGTTCGAATATCACCCCACATAATTATTCCTTTGAATATCGTAATATCATTTTGTTTGACATTAGTATACCGTGCAACTATAAAGACAAGAGTGCTTGTATGTATTGGTGTGGTGGCAGCATTGATGTCCATAGAAGTAGCGGTGCCAGTATTGGTGCAAGCAATTACAGGGGGAAATATCAATCAAATTATTCAGGATGATTTTTTATCTTTACTTATGATGGCAGTGATTAAAGTAGTTCCGTATATTTTGATTAAAATATATAAATTAAAAAAGAATTATGGTATTCAGTTTGTAGAGTCTAATGCTAGTATTCCATTGAGGATTTATGCTATGTTCTTGATAGTACCAGTAGGAAGTATTTTTCTCATTGATTTTTTGTTTTCTATTTCAGATATAGTATCAGACAAACAGAGCGGATTTGTTTTGTTGGTTGTTCTGATAGTTAATATTATATATATTCAGCTATATGCAAAGTTACTAGAGCTATTTGAAATGAAGTATGAATCGAAAATATTGAATAGACAGTTGGCACTTTATGGGAGTCAATATCAATTAATGGAATCTAAGATGAAGGAATATAGAGAATTAAAGCATAATATGAAACATGATATACATGCTATTGTAGCAAAATTAAGATTTAGAGATATTCAAAATATAGAAAATGCTGAATGGGAGCAATGGGTTGACGATATAATTGGAGAAGTAGATGTGAACTATACAACCTCTAATGCTTTAAATATTATTTTGAATTATTATTATCATCAAGCTATAAAAGAAAAGATAAAAATGGTTATTAGTGTAGATGTTGTAGAAGAAATCATAATAGATGATCGTACATTATGTATTATTGTGGGTAATTTACTGGAAAATGCATTAGAGGCATGTGAAGGAAATGATGATAGTTGGGTGAAAATACAGATTATTCAGCAGTATGATAATTTGCAGTTTAGGGTATCCAACCCAATCTATAAAACGTTAAAGTGGGAAGAGGGAATACCTAAGACGAGCAAGGAGCAAAAGAATCAACATGGAGTTGGGCTTAAAAGTGTAAAAAGAATTGTAAGAGAGAAGGATGGATTTTTTGAAGTTTCGACAAAAGAAGGAACATTTATTGTAGAGATAATATTGTAAAATATGTAAGCTGTGAACGAAAACATGTAGGTTGCGAACGATAGAACCTCTTTGCAAATGTTTATGATAGTATAATCATATCATTTGTAAGGAGGTTTTATTTATGAGAAAAATATTAATTAAACATGCAAGTTTAGTATCTGCATTAGCCTTAATCATGGTAACATACAGTGCAAATACAACATGCGCATTTTGGTGTCACCAACCAGAAACACCTAAAAATATTAAAGATTTTCGTAAATTCTAATGTTGGAGAAGCAGAGTGAGAAAATTGTAAATATTTTAATTAAGAACAAGAGAATTGAACAGGAGCAAAAAGAAATTATAAAATATGGAATTCATGCATTGTTAACAGTTATAGTAAATACGATGTTGCTTGTGTGTATTGGAATGATTTTGAATATGTTCGTAGAAGCTATTGTATTGTTAATTGGATTTTCGTGCTTGAGGTCATATTCAGGAGGGTATCATTGTAAGACAGAGATAAGATGTTTAATAGTATCTAACAGCATATTTATCATTATACTAGCGGTGTGTATGTTGACACCGAATGATATGAAAGACATTGTAGGGATAATGTCGATGTGTGTTGGTGCAATTCTACTGCTTCGATTTGCACCAGTTGACACAGAAAATAAGCAATTAGATGATGCTGAATATAGCGTGTATAAAAAAAGAGCGAGAGTATTATTGGCAATGGAGTTGGGAGCAATTCTTATATTAAAGTATTTACAATTCAGTGAATTGGCATATGTTTTAAGCCTTGCAATTATTGTGATTGGAATAATGGTATGGATACAGAAATGTAAAAATTGTAGAAAATAATATTATAGTAATCATATTTTCAGTGAATATAGAACATTAGATAGAAAAGAAGATGGAAATGAGTAAACTACAATTACATAATTCAAAAGTAAGGAATCTGAAAGTCATATATTTATTGGCTTAGAGATTATTTAGTATGAGAGGTGTTTGCTATGTTAAATGAGAAAATTAAATCATTAAGAAAACAGAAAGGATTTACTCAAGAAGAGCTGGCAATAGGATTGAATGTTGTTCATCAAACTATTTCAAATTGGGAAAAATGAGTATTTATCATGACAAAGGTAGCGATTGCTAAGATTATTAAGAGGCTAGGAAAATATAATGTTGGGTTATTGCGATATTTAAATAAAAGATTACAGATAACTACATGTTTGCTACACATAAATTTAAAGTGGAAAGAGAGTGATATTATATATAAAAATAAAGCATGAAAATAATGTATGAAGCTAGATGATGATAAATTATTGGAGAATATATATAAAACCGTTGCTTGTTACAAAGCTGAATTTCATTTTCTTGTATTGATGATTCGTCATGTATAAATATGAAATAAAAGATAGCTAAATACACCTTTGCAGTCTATTAGAGAGTATTGAATATGGCAACAAATATATAATATCAGAAATTTAACTAATGTCTAGATGATGGGGGGATAAAATGAAAATAGTTGTATTTTTCATTTTAATAATTTGCATGGTCGGAATTTTTTTTACAAAAAAAAGAAGAAAATATTTTTATAAAATTATTTCTTCGCAAAAAAGAATCTTTTCTATTTTAATTGAGTATAGTCGATGGTACTTAGTTATATCAATTATATTTTCTATTGCTAAAGGACTTTTTCCTATTATAAGTTTATTACTTGTCCAGCGCATAATAAATATAATTCAATTAAAAAATACAAGTTTTAGAGTACTGATTACATTAATTATTTCCTATGTTATGATAGAAATTTCTTATCTTTTAGCAACAGAATTGTACAAGTTTTATACTGTTAAATTTTCTAAAAAATTTTCTAAAAATATTGAGGTAAAAATTTTAGAAAAAGCAAATAAACTAAGTGTTAAAGATTTTGAAAATACAGAAATATATGATTTGATAAGTAGAGCACAGTCACAAAATGGAGATACTATAATTTCTTACATAAATACTTGGAATTTAATTAGTACCCATTTTATTACAATAGTTGCATCTTGTGTATTATTGATTAATTATAGGTATTGGATGTTTTTTTTACTAGTAATTATCCCTGTTATAAAATTTTATTATTCGAAAAAATTAGCAAAAGAACAGTATTGCATTGAACTTGCAAGAACATCGGAGGAGAGAAAATGTTGGTATATTAATTACCTGATGTTACTCGGAAATGCAATTAAAGAAATCATAATATATAGATTAGGGGATATATTTATTGAACAATATAAAAGTTTAAGGGACAAATTTATAGCTCAAGATTTTAAAATAGTAAATAAAACGTTTTTTATAACCTCTATTTCTATTTTGATAGGACAAATTTTTATTGGGATTATATATTTACACATATTTATAGATGGTTATCGAGAATCTATATACTTAGGTGATGTAACTGCTTATATTACTTGTATCACAATAATACAAGCAGGTGTCGAATTGATACTCTCAATGGTTAATACAATATACAGCAAATCATTATATCTAAAATTATTACTTGATTATTTTGATATACCGGAGAAAAAGATTGAAGAAGAAAATAGAAAAGTTAAAATTGATTGTGTGAAATTAATTGAACTGAAAAATTTGAGCTATAGATATTCAAAAAAATCTGAGTACGCATTAAAAAATATAAATCTTACAATAGATAAAACGAATGTAATAGCTCTCGTAGGGAGAAATGGTTCAGGGAAAACTACACTAGTGAAGATCATTTTAGGATTATATGAAGATTATGAAGGTGATTTTTATGTAAACAATATAAATTTTCGTGATATCGATAAGAATAGTTATTATAAAAAAATCAGTTGTGTATTTCAAGACTTTATTAAATACGAAACAACTATTAGGGAAAATGTAGCATATGGAAACATAGATGAAATCAATAATAGTGAATTAATAAAATCAGTATTAATTAAAACAGGATTAGATATCGAATATATTAGACAGGATAAATTAGACACTATATTAGGAAATTGGTTTGGGAAAACACAATTATCGGAGGGGCAGTGGCAGAAAATAGCTGTATCTAGAGCGATGTTCAAAGAAAGCGATTTTTATATTCTAGATGAACCAGATGCAACACTAGATGAAATATCAAGAACAAATATGTTAATAAATTATAAAGAGTTGTTGGAAAATCGAGCTGGCATTATAATTTCGCATAATATGTCTTATTTAAATAAATTATGTAAAAAAATCGTGGTTTTAGATAAAGGGATGATTGTAGAAGTGGGAACGCATATAGAGCTTATAAGAAATGAACAGATATATTATGACTTATTTTCAAACTAAGGCTATGAAGAATAAAATAGTAGGAGGTATAATTATAATGAACAAAAATCCATTTATTCATTTATTTCAAACATCTAATGGAAATTATATTTATGATGTAAATACAGATTCTATTTTAGCAATAGGGAAGGATGAGTATGAGTATTTATGTACTATAAAAACTGGGAAAAAGATTAATGATATACCAGAACATATTAAATTTTTGGAAGAAAAAGGATATTTAAAAGAAGTTCCAAAAAGGATAACGGAGCATCCGGCAACAGAATTATTGGAATTTCATGCTAATAACAGAATAGAAAGTATTATTTTACAAGTAACACAAAACTGCAATCTAAGATGTAGTTACTGTGCGTATTCAGGTGGGTATGTAAATAGAGTTCATAACAACAAACGTATGTCTCGTGATATTGCTAAAAAAGGAATCGATTTCTTAATTAAGCATTCTAGGGATTGTGACGTGGTAAGTATAGGGTTTTATGGTGGAGAACCACTATTAGAATTTGAGTTAATTAAATATTGTATTAATTATGCAATAGAAAATATAGAGGATAAAGTAGTGAAATATAACTTGACTACAAATGCAACGCTTCTAAACAGAGAGATAATTGAGTTTTTTGAAAAGTATGATGTGAATATAATGATTAGTCTAGATGGACCTGAGGAAATTCACAATAAAAACAGACGGTTTGCAGATAACAATACTGGATCTTATGATGCAATACTAGAAAGGTTACAGTTGATAAAAGATGAATATCCGAAATATTTTGAAAACAATGTTCATTACAATACAGTTTTAGCCACAGATAATTTTTCTTGTATAAATAAATTTTTAAATAAAGAAGATCTATTCCAAAATGCGTTGTTTTTATCAGCATTTTTGAACCATGCGAATGCTAAATTTAAGGATATAAAATCGCATACTTTCTTTGAAGAAAATGCGTATGCTATGTTTATAGGATATTTGACAATATTAGGAAAAGTGAAAAAGGAAAACAGTTCTAAATTACTGCAAACAAGTTTTAATAGTATTGGAAATACGAGGGTAGGTAAAAAGGGGAAGCAAAGAGATAGATTGCCAAATAAATGGCATCATGGTGGACCTTGTGTACCAGGTGTAATGAGATTATTTATTAATGCAGATGGGAATTTTTATCCATGTGAAAAAGTGTCTGAAGATTTTGAAGAAATGATAATCGGAAATTTAGATGAAGGTTTTTGCTTTGATAGAATGAAGTCTATT
>JAWXVA010000118.1:0-7559 GCA_044425815.1 Eubacteriales bacterium | reverse complement strand
TAGATGGATTCCTTGATTTATCTGACGGAGATTCTAAGTATACGAATTATTCGGCCAAGATAGAAGAATCAACCCATGTATTTATATGCGACTATCAAGAATTAACGATTACGAGTGAAAATACAAGAATGCTGATTAAAGGAAAGATTTACACTATTTTATTAATAGACAATCCGATGGAGATGGATGAGCATTTAGAAATTTACTTGAAGTATGTGGGGGTGAGTTGATGGCAGTGAAATTTGAAGATAATAGCATCAAAGTAAAAGCAACAATGTCTGCGGCAATGATTGCATGGCTATATGAGTCAGCAGGTGATATTGAAGCACAGGCCAAACAAAACACAAAGGTGGATTCTGGACAGACAAAAGGATCCTGGAGTTATGTAGTAGATGAATCAGCAGGTGAGGCAACAATAGGCTCGAACTATGAAAATGCAATTTGGGAAGAATTTGGTACTGGAGAATATGCTCTTTATGGTGATGGTAGAAAAGGTGGCTGGGTATATGAAGATGAAAAAGGCAATCACTATTACACCAAAGGCAAGCAGCCACGTAGAATGTTGTGGAATGCGTTTAATGCCTTGAAAAGTTCGATTATCGCATCCGCTGAAGCGAAATTAAGGGGGTTAGGATAATGACGGAGGTATTAGGCTACATAAATGCTCAAATGGAAGAAATAGGCATACCGTACGAGTTTATGATGTGGACCGCAAAGGTAACATACCCGTATTTTGTTGGGGAATACTCTGAAACTGATCCTGTAACTGAGGATGGTTTAGAAGAGAAGACATTTATAGTAACCGGTACAACTAGGAATAGTTGGGCTGAGCTGATGGAAGTGCAAGAAAAGATAAAGAAACATTTTAACCCAATAACAGGTAAAACAGCAATTCTTGAGAGTGGTTCAGGAATTGCTGTTTTTTATAGCACTTCTTTTCCAGTACCAACGGGAGAAGAAGAGTTGAAACGATTACAGATTAATTTAAACGTCAAATTATGGAAGGTGGAATAAAACATGAGTTATGATGCAGTGATGTCATCTGGAGTAACAGAAAACACACCAGATAATATATTATTAGGAGCTGGGACAATACATAAAGGATTGGAGTATAGTTCTACAACAAAAGCTTGGAACTTTTCGGAATCCTTGGTTGGTGCAACATCTGGAGGAAATAAATTTTCGATAGTTCCAAATATATTGCAAGTAGAGATTGATGGAGCATTAGTAAGGACAAAAGGATTAGATGCAAAAACAGGAGAGACAGCAAAATTAGAAACAAATCTAATAGAAACAACTCCGGAAATTATTAATGCGTCCATTATTGGACAACTAGGAGAAAGCGATGTAACAGGATACAGTGTTATAGAGTCGAAAGAATCTATTGATGACTCAGACTATTGGCCAAATATTGCATTTGTCGGAAAAACAATTACAGGGAAACCGATTATTGTAATTCTAGACAATGCTATTTGTACGTCAGGTCTAGAGCTAGAAGGAAAGAATAAGGAATCAGGAGCAGGGAAATATACGTTTGAATGCGCACAGGAGTTAACAGGTAACTTAGCTGTCTTACCTTATCATATTTACTACCCAGCAGATGAGAGTGAATCAGAAAGTGAATCAGAAAGTGAATCAGTAAGTAATGAATAAGAAAGAAAATAGGTGAATAGATGAGCACAGAAGTACAAGAAGAAATTGAAGTTGTAAAAGAGGCTGAAATCGTAGAAGAAGTAGTGGAAAAACCATATACACTTCGAGCATTGGCGGGGAAAGATGTATTTCCAATGAGTAAGATTATATCCAAAATAGGGATCAATGAATTTACGAAGGCATTCGAGTCACAAGAGATACGAAAATTAGCATCTTCATTCTTTAAAAAGAAGGATGGGGAAACCAGTGAAGAAGTAGAAGATGCAACAGAAGTAGAGGAAGAAACGGTAGATAATACTATGATTGTGGGAATTGGTATTGCACTTGAAATGGCAAATATTATTCTTACAAATATTAGTGCTTGCGAAATGGAATTATATATCTTTCTATCTGGTTTATCAGGATATAGCAAAGAAGAAGTTGCAGAGCTTCCGATGAATGTATTTCTTGAGATGATAGTGGATGTGTGCAGGAAAGAAGAATTTAAGGATTTTATCAAGGTTGTTTCAAAGTTAAACAAATAGGAGATGTGAAATTTATGGACTTGCTATTTAAACGATATGCAAGTCCTTATTTGTTGTTGGATCAAGTGATTTCAACGTGCGGTTTCAGTGATTTTATTAATCAATTTGTAGAGGCAGTAGATGAAGATAAGTATTGGGAGTTTTATCTACACAAACTACACCCAGAGGATAATCGAACATTTGACGATTTTAAAAAGGATGTCAAAAAAGGAATCGGAAAAGAGAGGAATGCAACAAAAAGTAAGAATATGTCAAATAAAGATATTGAAACAACCATACAGAATTCGATGAAAATAACAATGAATTTTTCTCCTCGAGATAAGGAGGTGAAGGAATAAATGAATTTATTTACATTATTAGGATCTATTTTTGTAGATAATTCAACGGCCAATACAGCCATAGATGAAACCTTGACAAAAGCTTCAGCAATGGCTACCACTATTAGTGATAAATTTACGAGTGTAGGAACGACAATAACGAATATAGGTACAACATTGCTACCAATATCAACTGCAGTATCAGGGCTTGGAACTTTGGCATCTTATATGTCATTGGATTTCGAAGATGCAATGGCGAAAGTATCTACGATAGCAGATACGACACAAGTTCCTATTGAAGATTTAGAAACAGCAATTTTAAACCTATCCAACGAGACAGGAATTGCCGCATCCGATATAGCTGAGAATGTTTACAATGCAATATCGGCAGGGCAAGACACAGCAGATGCAGTAAGCTTTGTAGAAAGCGCTACTAAATTATCAACAGCAGGATTTACCGAATCAGCATCATCTCTTGATATTTTAACTACGATAATGAATGCTTACGGGCTCGAAGCAGATGCAGTCACGAATGTATCGGATATTTTAATACAGACCCAGAACTTAGGAAAAACAACGGTAGATGAGTTAGCATCGTCTATGGGGAAAGTTATTCCAACTGCAGATGCTAGTAATGTCAGCTTAGAGCAGGTTGCTACAAGTTACGCAATGTTGACATCCAATGGTATTGCAACATCAGAAGCAACTACATACGTGAATAGTATGTTGAACGAACTAGCAACGACAGGTTCTACTAGTGCAGATGTATTATTGAATAAAACAGGAAAATCATTTAGTGAGTTAATGGATGATGGTTATAGCTTGTCGGAAGTATTGGCTATAGTAAATGAAGGCGCAGGGGAGCAAAATCTAACGTTTAGTGATATGTTCAGTAGTTCTGAAGCAGCTAAAGCAGGACTAGTATTATTAGGAGACGACGCAGAGGATTTCAATGGGATATTAAATCAAATGTATGACAGCGCAGGCTCTACAGATGAAGCATTTGGAAAAATGCAGACCAGTAGCTATGATTTGCAGACTATTTGGACAAAAGTAAAAAACAGTGCTTTAGAACTTGGAGAGAGTATCGTAACATATTTAATACCTTATGCTGAAAAGGCAGGGGAGAAGGTACAGGAACTAAGCGATTGGTTTAGTGGATTGAGTGATGAAGAAAAGGAAAATGTAGTACAAATAGGATTAGTTATCGCAGCACTAGCACCGTTCTTAATCATACTGGGAACGACAATTACAACGATGGGGAAAATCGCAGGAGGAGTTTCTACAGCGTTCACTAGTCTCAATAATTTGAAAACAGGAGTGACTACTGCAGTTACATCATTTACTAAATTTAAAGAAGCTATGGCGTTAGCCAATGCAGGTTATCCGGCATTAGCGGCATCTAATTCAGGGATGTATTCAGCGTTTACAGTACTTACAGGTCCAATAGGAATTGCAATAGCAGCAGTACTTCTTTTGGTGGCAGTCATAGCTACCCTGTGGAATACCAATGAAGAATTTCGAACGAATATTATAGCGATATGGGAAAGTATTCAACAGTCTTTTGTGGAATTTGGACAAGGCATCACAGATAGATTAAATGCACTTGGGTTTGATTTTGAAAATATCACAGAAGTAATAAAAGCAGTTTGGATGGGATTTTGTGATTTGTTGGCTCCTTTAATCGAAGCGGCGTTTAACAGCATAGCAATTTTTATTCAAACCACGCTAGATGTGATATTAGGTATTATAGATTTTTTTATAGCGTTTTTTACCGGAGACTGGGAAGGATGCTGGAATGCAGCGCAATCTATATTTGAATCAATTTGGAATGCTATACATGCTTTGATTGACACAATATTGAACGCAATAAAAGGCGTGATAGATGTATTTTTAGGTTGGATGGGAACTTCGTGGGATGCTTTATGGAGCAGCGTTTTCGCATTTTTTAAAGAGATATGGGACTCAATATATTCAAAGGTAGTAGATGTCGTAGGCAACATAAGGACAAGTATTTCAGATGGTCTGGAATCAGCAAAATCTACAGTAAGTGATATTTTAGGTAGTATCAAAGATAAATTTAGTGATGTGATGGAAAATGCTAGAAGTATCGTTTCTGATGCAATAGAGAAAATCAAAAGCTATTTTAATTTCACTTGGTCTTTACCAACAATAAAATTACCGCATTTTTCAATCAGTGGCAGTTTTAGCTTGGATCCTTTATCGACGCCATCCTTTGGGGTTGAGTGGTATAAAGACGGTGGTATTATGACTGACCCTACTGTATTTGGTTTTAATCAGCTTACAGGCAATGCCATGGTCGGCGGTGAAGCAGGAGCAGAGGCCATAGCACCATTGTCAACGCTTGAAGAGTACTTTAAAACATGGGCTGGTCAGATGAATAACCAGATGTTACTTGTATTGCAGGAAATTAGAGATTATCTAGCAGATGATGATAAATGGTATCGCATTATGTTAGATGCATTAGCAGACGGTTCGTTAGCCATTATATTAGATGGGCGAGAAGTAGGAAGGGTGGTGAGAAAATATGCTTGATAAAATGATACATGTAAATAGTCTAGGGCATGAGCTAGTTATAGGAGAAGGTGTATTTTTAAACTATTCCGAAATTAGAGATTATGGGAGCGATTCAAAGTCGCTTCCGTTTCTTTTGTTCGATACGGAAGAAATGAAAGATGAATTCTTCGAACATTTCGAGGTTGATATTCTGAGCGAAGAAGATGGTTATTTCGAAATCAACGGATATAAGCTATATGGACATGCTACAGCAATTAAGAATAGTGATTATCTAATGGATAAGAGATTGATTAAGAAAACTATGACGTATGAGACCTCAACGAATTGGATTAAAGAGACATCAAATGTATTTTCTATAGAGGACTGGGTTAATACGCTTGAGATAGATAGGAAAGAGTATACATATACTTATCCCTATACATACGGTGCGGCGCTAGGAACTGCAACCCTAACAAATAATGCTCATTACAGTGCCGATGCTATTATTAAATTTTATGGACCTGGTACAAATCCATATGTGGAAATAGGAGATGTAGTGTACCAAGTCAATGAAACGATTGAATTGGGAGAAATAATAGAAATTAATACAGCTGATCGAACGATTACTAAATATTCAATCAGTGGAGAATCTACAAATATATTTCAATATCGAAATAAGAACTATAATATTTTCTCAAAAATATCATCTGGAGCATCTGCTATCTCATGGGATCCAGACTATGTTGTAGAAATAATATTAGTTGAATCAAGAGGTGAGCCATCATGGACATAAATTTAATCTATACAAATGAAGAATCAGTAGAAAGAGGATATTTGAATGATGTAAGCATAGATATAACATTTGCAAAATCGAGTTCGGATTCTAACGATTTTGAATTATCAATGGATGTGTCAAACTATGACTTGGCATTTAGAAAAGGAAGTTATTTTTATACAGAAGAAGCTACCGAGATAGGAGGAATCATTGATGTCGTGTCAGTAGATACCAGCAGTGAAACAGTGACCTTAACAGGGGTTACTTGGCGCGGATTGCTGGATACTATCTATATACAACCACCAAATGAAGAAGAAGCTTATTATAGTGTGAGTGGAGAGGCAAATACGATTATTGAAGAATTGCTGTTTGGACAATTTGATGGATTATATGTGGTAGATGATGTTGGTAGTAGCGACATTATAGTTGATTATGATATTCGAGATATAAGTATATTGCAAGCTATTGAAAAAATGCTATATTATGCAACTCCATCCGCTAAATTAGATATAGCGCATTATGAAGGAAAGGTGCATGTAAAGGCAGTGTTAATACAGGATTTATCGGAGCTGGTACAGTACGATGAAACGTATGGCGTTGAGATGATAGCAACAACAGCAGGTTATTCATATAATCATATACTGGCTTTAGGTAGTGGGGAATTAGTAGAGCGGCTGCGATTAAATATTTACATGACAGATACTGGTTCTTGGAGTGTCGATCCAGCAGATGAACAATTTGTAGGGCTGGAAAAACGGATGTATAAATATGATGCTACCAATATAGATGATATAGACGAATTACAAGAGAGTGCCATATCGGCAGCCGAAGGTGCAAATAGTACAGATACAATTGCATTATCATTTGATAGTGATGCAGAAGCATTGTTTGATATGGTAGGCGTAAAAGAAGATATAACAGGGATATGGGGCACAGAACAAATTACTAGTAAATTAGTAAAAGGAACGATAACAGATGGAAAGGCAAATGTCAGTGTGACATATGATGTGGGTGAATAAATGCTAGAAGAAATCACAATGAATGGTGCGAATGTTACACCGGAATTAGATGCAAATATACATCAGTACTTGCTAGGAGAGCAGGGTGTATTTAGTGGAGGGAATGCACTGTCGTATGAGATTATAGATAACAACACGATAAGAATATATGATGGGTTATTGGCCAATCATGGGCGCTATGTAAGAGTAAAACCAAGTACATATATAGACCTGACTATTAATAATAGTTCGCCTAGCGTTGTAAGAAAAGATATTATTGTATGCCATTACGAATCAGACGGAGTAAATGAGAGTATTGATATTCGTGTAGTGGAAGGTGATAGTGATGGTGAAGCACCAGAAGTAATCGAAGGAGATTTGTTTAATGGGGACTTAATCAATGAAGTATTACTGTATAAAGTGTTGATTAACGGTATTGAAGGTGTTGAAGTAGAAGATTGTAGGAATATAATCAAACCCATTGCGGCGTTAGCCGAACCAGAATTTGCAGAAACCGAATCGCTAGGCGATGATGAAATAGAGAATATATCAAGTGGTGAGTCTATATTTTCTATATTTGCAAAAATGAGAAAATGGTTTTTTCAAATTGTAGCGAATAAAACAGGAATAGCATCGCTGGTAACTAACTTAGCTACTCTTACGACAACTGTGTCTGGCAAAGCCCCTACGTCTCATGCATCAACAGGCACAGGTTATGGTTTAGGAAATGCAAGTAATTACGGACACGTAAAAGTAAGCGATAACTACACAGCAA
>JAWXVA010000015.1:0-35973 GCA_044425815.1 Eubacteriales bacterium | reverse complement strand
ACATATTTCCACGCAATAAAAAAGCCCCAACCCATTGATAAATCAATGAATTAGGACTCTCACCTGCGGATGACAGGAATCGAACCTGCACGGTCTCCCACTAGATCCTAAGTCTAGCGCGTCTGCCAGTTCCGCCACATCCGCAAAGTGAAGCATCGGGGGTTCGAACCCCGGACAACTTGATTAAAAGTCAAGTGCTCTACCAACTGAGCTAATGCTCCATCTCTCAATTCTTATTTTACATCTCATTGATAAGATAACAGGGCTAGCTGGATTCGAACCAGCGAGTGCAGCAGTCAAAGTGCTGTGCCTTACCGCTTGGCGATAGCCCTCTATTAAATTAAGGTTTATAGGGTGGATGATGGGACTCGAACCCACGATATCCAGAACCACAATCTGGCGCGCTAACCAACTGCACCACACCCACCATATGTTATTACATACGACAACTTTTGCTGTCAACCGTGCTTGAAGGGATTCGAACCCCTGACCCACGGCTTAGAAGGCCGTTGCTCTATCCAACTGAGCTACAAACACATTTTGCTTCCCAAGCCTAATGGCTGTAAGAAAGCGGGTGATGGGAATCGAACCCACGTATCTAGCTTGGAAGGCTAGTGTTCTACCATTGAACTACACCCGCAAAGTCGGGGTGACAGGATTCGAACCTGCGACCTCCTGGTCCCAAACCAGGCGCTCTAGCCAAGCTGAGCCACACCCCGATATTCAATTTATTCTCGCATCACCCATCTTTGTTGTTTCGCCGTTATCGGTGACGCAAGAATGATTATATAATAGCCACAAAGAAAAGTCAACACTTTTTTTAACTTTTTTTCAACAGTTTTTTTGGGGCCGATTTTAACGCTTTTTTTATAACTATAAATAACAAATTTCACATTTCGGACTTTCTCCATCCTCTATGTGGACAATGGCATAACTTCCTCTACGTCCAATTTGCCTTGGATACGCTATACTTCCAGGACATAATATTGTCATTCCCTCTGCTTCTTCTAGCACTGGCACATGAATATGTCCAAACATAACCAAATTCGCTTCCCGTGTTGTTGCTTCTCGAATCAGCTCCTTTGTCCCTAATGATACATATTGAAGGTGTCCATGTGTCATATAAACCTTCAAATTCTGTACTGTAAATTCTAGCTCTCCTGGTAGCTGAATAAAAAAGTCGTTATTTCCACTTATCATTTTCACATCACAATCAACCAATGCACGTATATAATCCTCTCCATCTTCTACATCTCCTAGATGGACTAGCATATCAAACGGCTTTTCTTTCTCTATCGCGACTTCTAGATTCCCATGTTTGCCATGCGTATCACTCACTACTAATATTTTCATCTATATCCCCTTAAATATTCCCCACTATTTATTTCTTATGTATTTCTACTATTTGCACTATTTATTACATGTATTTTTTAAATACTCTAAAATAGTTGGTTTTATTTCCCTTAACGCGTTTCCTCTATGACTCAACGCATTCTTTTCATCTGGCCCAAGTTCTGATGTACTCTTCCCTAACTCTGGTATATAGAAAATAGGATCGTACCCAAATCCGTTCTCCCCACGGATTTCATGCCCTATGATTCCTTCTACCGTTCCACGAACAACACTTTTATCCCCATTAGGAAACACAGCTGCAATCGCGCAAACAAAGCGTGCGGTGCGTTTAGCATCCTCTACTCCATCTAATCGGTCGATGAGCATTTGATTCTTAATATCATACGACGTATCCACGCCTGCGTATCGAGCCGAGTATATTCCAGGTTCTTTATTCAGATAATCTATCTCTAATCCTGAATCATCCGCTAACACAATTGTGTTCTCTGTGATTTTTGCAATTTCGCTTGCTTTAATCATTGCATTTTCTTCAAATGTAGTTCCATTTTCCTCTATATCTATATCAATTCCAACTTCTTTTAGCGATACTACAGGCACACCTAAATCTGCTAGAATTGCTTTGATTTCTACCATTTTATGTGCATTTCCTGTTGCAAACAAAATCTGTTTCTCCATCTCGCGCTCCTTATTCACCGTACTTTTCACTATGTTTTTTTACTATTTACTGATTACTTGCACCATTTTTCCCAATTCTACTTTTTAGGTCTTGGTGGTCTTGGCCCGATAAATTGATAGAAATATGTCTTAATCATACCATTATATAATTTACGATTTTTCTCTGCTTTTCTACCAAAATATTTCTCTGCATCTTCATAACTCGTAATCATATATGCAGACCAAGAATCTAATCCTTTGAATGCATCTCCAAATTCTTTATAGAGCGGTGGCAAGGTTTCTTGATCTTCTAACCTTTCTCCGTAAGGTGGATTCGTAATAACAAATCCATATTTCTTCGGATGACTCAGTTTAGCTACTTCTCTCACTTGAAAATGGATTAAATGATCCACTCCAGCCTCTTCGGCATTTTGTCTTGCAACACGTACCACTTCCGAGTCTGCATCATATCCCTGAATATCCACTTCGATATCATCATCAATCATATCATTAGCTTCATTAATTGCATCATACCATGATTTCTTCGGCAAGAAATTCGTCCACTCTTCCGCTGTAAAGGAACGATTCATTCCAGGTGCAATATTTGCTGCAATCATAGCTGCCTCGATCGGAAAGGTTCCACTTCCACAGAATGGATCAACGAGAATTCTATCTTTTTTCCAAGGTGTAAGCAAAATAAGTGCTGCTGCTAAAGTCTCGGTAATCGGTGCTTTTCCTGCTAACTTTCTATATCCACGCTTATGTAATGAAGTTCCCGTTGTATCTAATGTCACTGTCACAACGTCTTTCATCAAAAACACTCGTACTGGATATGCTGCTCCGGTCTCCGCGAACCACATCGTCTTATACTGTGTCTTCATTCGTTCAACCATCGCTTTTTTCATAATCGACTGAATATCAGATGGGCTAAATAGCTTACTCTTAACCGAAGCCGCTTTTGCCACCCAGAACTTCCCGTCTTCTGGGATATAACGTTCCCATTCAATCACCTTAGTTTTTTCAAATAATTCATCAAATGTATACGCCTTAAAACTTCCTACTTTAAGCAGAATTCTTTCTGCTGTTCTTAGAAATACATTTGCTCTACAAATAGCTGCTTCATCTCCATAAAAGCTGACACGACCATCTTCAACACAAGAAATCTCATACCCTAAATCTTGTATTTCTCTTTTTAAGACTGCTTCTAGACCAAAATGACATGGTGCAATCAATTCTATTTTACCCATTTTATTTCCTCCTAAATATAATTTCTATCTTACATGCTATTACTCCCCTTGTCAAAACAAAGCGAAAATCCATAGTAAAAAGACTGATGGGGGAGCCATCAGCCTTTTTGAGGGGAGTATAAATAATTAATAAGGGTGTAGGAGTTATCTCCTACGAAAATGATTATATTATATTCTTCATTAAAAATCAAGTTTAATTGTTATTTTTTTATCAATATGGGATAATTTTCATCTTGTTTTGTTGGATAATATAGTTATTTTCTTGACATAATAACATTGTAACTTAATCAATAGGAGGACAGTAATCATGGCAAAAAACTATAATGCATCAAATGAATCAAACGGATGTGGACACAGTTGTTCAAAAGATAAAAATATGAACAATTCATCAAATTCTAATATGGATAATTCATATAACTCAAACAACAAAAACAAAGCTAGTAACAAAGCTTCTTCTAACCGTACTAGCAACACTACAACAGACTCATCTGATTATTCCGATAATTACTAGTAAAAAACAAGAGAATTTCAGACTCTGAAATTCTCTTGTTTTTTATGTTTATTCTGCATTTCCCTAACTATAACTTTTTATATTTGTTATTTTTTTTTAAATGTTTTTATGATTAATAGTATAAAAATCACAGGCACTAGTATCGGTGCAAAAATTCGTACCACTCCTACAAATACATACAATATAGCAATAATGATTAATAAGAGCGCACCAAAGACCAACCAACAACCTAGACCTGAATTAGAGGACCATGCAAATGATTTATTTGCACCGTATCCATAGGATTGACGATTAATATCTTCTCCCTCTAGACTCGTTCCTGTATTATAATCAGATTTTCCTGCTGACTGACCTATATTCCCTTCGAGATTCTTCGCTATCGCCCAAGGATCGCCAAGTTCCTCTACTACCGCTTGTTCTGAGCGGCCTTTTCGGACTTCCTCCTCTATATAATTATAGTAAAAATCAACTTGTTCTTGAATCTCTGTTGGGTCAAGTTTTGTAAGCAACGCCTCTTTTAATCTATTTGTAAATTCGAATTTATCCACGCGTACCTCCTATCTATACCATATAACATATTTTATACTTCAAACAGCAAATCTCCATATGAAGGCATTGGCCACATTTCTTTATCAACAATCATTTCTAACTGATCTACTGGTACACGTAATGCTTCCATTGCAACAACAACGGATTCACGATAATATTCTGCTTGCGCCTTTCCTTCATCCATATTACTTGCCACATCTGAAACTTCTATTAATTTCACCAACACTTTTTTAGATTCTGCTAATAATGCTGAAACTTCTGTTAACAGCTCTATTTGCACATCTGCTGCCACTCCCAACTCTTTTACTACAGCTGCTGTCTCTGCTAATGTTTTTGTATAGCGAATAACTGCTGGAATAATTTGTTTACTAGCTACATCAATCATAGCACGTGCTTCTATATTAATAGCCTTAGAATACGCTTCATATTGAATCTCAGCTCTTGATTCAAGCTCTACTTTTGTGAATACTTTAAATCGCTCAAACATCGCTACCGCTTTATCTGTTGTTAGTGCTGAAATTGATTCTACCATTGATGAAATGTTTGGTAAGCCACGACGAGCCGCCTCTTCTACCCATTCATCAGAATATCCATTTCCATTGAAGATTATTCTCTGATGTTCTGTTGCATATTTTTTAATTAAATCATGGACTGCCGTATCTGCATCTTCTGCTTGTTCTAAGTAGTCACTTGCATCTGCAAAAGCTTCTGCAATCATAGTATTTAATACCACGTTTGGTTCTGACACTGAATCAGAAGAACCACACATACGGAATTCAAATTTATTTCCAGTAAATGCAAATGGTGAAGTTCTGTTTCTATCTGTAGCATCTTTTGCAAAATCAGGAATTGTTTTTACACCTGTTTTTAATTTTCCACCTTTTAGACTATGCGTTGCTTCACCTGTATCTACAAGTTGTTGGATTACATCTTCTAATTGTTCTCCTAGGAATATAGAAATGATAGCTGGTGGAGCCTCATTTGCTCCAAGTCTATGATCATTTCCCACATCCGATGCAGATTCTCTGAGTAAATCAGCATGTCTATCTACTGCACGTAAAATACATGTGAGCACTAATAGGAACTGTACGTTCTCGTGTGGTGTTTTACCTGGTTCTAGAAGATTTTTACCGTCATCTGTAGTAATCGACCAGTTATTGTGCTTTCCTGATCCATTAACCCCTGCAAATGGCTTCTCATGCAATAGGCAGTGTAACCCTCTTCTATGTGCCACGGTCTTTAGTGTTTGCATTATAATATGATTGTGATCAACTGCTATATTACATGGTGCATAAATTGGTGCTAATTCATGTTGTCCTGGTGCAACTTCATTGTGTTGTGTCTTAGCAGAAACACCTAATTTCCATAATTCTTCATTCACTTCTTTCATATAGCCAGCAATTCTTTGACGAATCGTTCCAAAATAATGATCATCCAACTCTTGGCCTTTTGGTGGCATTGCTCCAAATAACGAACGTCCTGTAAAGATTAAATCTTTTCGTTGAATATATTTATCATAATCTATCAAAAAGTATTCTTGCTCTACTCCTACAGATGGTGTCACCTTCTTAGTAGTAGTATTTCCTAGCAAACGTAAGAAACGTACGGCTTCTTTATTAAGCGCTTCCATCGAGCGAAGCAATGGTGTCTTTTGGTCTAAAGCCTCTCCTGTATAAGAACAAAAAGCTGTAGGAATACATAACGTTGCTCCCGCTGCATCTTCCCTTACAAATGCTGGAGAAGTACAATCCCAAGCAGTATATCCCCTTGCTTCAAATGTTGCTCTTAGACCCCCTGAAGGAAATGAAGATGCATCTGGCTCACCTTTAATAAGTTCTTTTCCCGAAAAACTCATAAGCACTTTTCCGTTTGACATCGGTGCCGAAATAAACGAATCATGCTTTTCCGCAGTCACCCCTGTCAATGGTTGGAACCAATGTGTATAGTGAGTTGCACCTTTTTCTATCGCCCATTCTTTCATCTCATGAGCAATAACATCGGCTGTTACTACATCTAAATCTTTTCCTTGTTCGATAGTATCCTTTAATTGCTGATAAACTTTTTTAGGCAATCTCGCTTGCATTACACTGTCATTAAATACATTTTCTCCAAAAATCTCTGTTACGCTAATATATTCACTCATCTATTTCGTATCTCCATCTTTTCTCAATTAGCCTTTGGCTATTTTTGTATTATTATTTTCTATCGTTTTTCCATCAAATAAAGGTGCTCCAATAATTGGAACACCTTTATAAATCCAGTCAATCTACAAAATTAAGCTTTATTAATTGATCCAAATAATTCCATTTTCTCTTTCACTGAATCTTTAATAGCTTGTGTACCTGGTGCTAATAATTTACGTGGGTCAAATCCTTTTCCTTGTAAATCTTTACCAGCTTCTACATATTCGCGTGTTGCTGCTGCAAATACTGTTTGACATTCTGTATTAACATTGATTTTTGCTACGCCTAAATCAATTGCTTTTTTAATCATATCTTCTGGGATACCTGTTCCACCATGAAGTACTAATGGCATTTCACCTGTTAATGCTTGAATAGCATCAAGTGTTTCAAAGCTAAGTCCAGCCCAGTTATCTGGGTATTTACCATGAATATTACCAATTCCTGCTGCTAACATAGAGATTCCTAAATCAGCTACTGCTTTACATTCTGCAGGATCTGCACATTCACCAGCACCTACTACACCATCTTCTTCTCCACCAATAGAACCTACTTCTGCTTCTACTGACATTCCTTTTTCATTACATATTCTAACTAATTCTGTTGTATTTGCAACATTCTCTTCAATTGGAGCATGTGAGCCATCATACATAATTGATGAAAATCCAGCTTCGATACACTTCATACATCCGCCATAACTACCATGATCTAAATGTAATGCAACTGGTACTGTGATGTTCATTTCTTCCATCATTCCATTTACCATTCCAACAACTGTTTTAAATCCTGTCATGTACTTTCCTGCACCCTCAGATACACCTAAGATAACTGGTGAGTTATTTTCTTGTGCTGTCTCTAATACTGCTTTCGTCCACTCCAAGTTGTTAATGTTGAATTGACCTACTGCATAGTGTCCTGCTTTTGCTTTTTCTAACATTTCTTTTGCTGATACTAACATATTTTTTCCTCCACTTTACTTTCTATAGTTTGGTCTGTGACCGTCTTCTATATCACTAACACTTTAATTTTATAGTATTTCTCTCATTTATTCAAGCATTATTTCATCATCATTCGCTGATATTTCTTCATCTGATTGCACACGCTGTATTTGTTCCATATATTCCAACATATACGTTTCAATCATATCTTCTGTCCATTCTTCATCTTCGAATGTTTCAATCAATATATCTTCCATATCATTTTCTAATGGTAGTACAATATTGAGTTCTTGATTCAGATTTTCTATGGTTACTTTTTTATGATTGCCTCCAAACTCTCCATCTAGGGTCCACGCCACTTCGTCTTGACTTTCGAATACAATTGATTTTGCTTTAAACGACTCCATATATTTAGAATTTATCTGCTCAATAATTAAGGCTGCAACTATTTCTTGTAACTCTATAATATTTTGAGGTTTCCGAATAAGCGTCACTTCAAATTCTCCATCGTCGAAAATAACATTCTTACCTATTATGCTTTTGAACCCTCCTACCGAACTAGAATTCGTCACCATACCGTACATATAAGTGCCTTCTTTTATTTCGCCATCATCGCAAGTGATTTTCATCTGATAAGCAGGTATATTATAAATTCTTTTAATTCCTTCTAACACATATGCCATGTGTCCTAGCACATTTTTAATATCTTGTGAGGTGGCATAAGAAACATCTGTAAACATCCCAAACGCTGCAATATACACAAATACGCCTCCATTAAAGGAGCCTACATCACAAGGGAAAACCCTGCCATGCACAGCATCTTCTGCTGCTTTTATCATATTACGTGATATTTTTAAACTTCTCGCAAAATCATTTGTACTTCCTGCAGGAATATATCCCAAGGAACAATCCATACCACGCACTATCATAGCCGTAACCACTTCATCTAACGTTCCATCGCCACCACTACAAACTATCAAGTCATACTGCTCTTCATTATCAATCAGCATTCTGTATCCATCACGGGCAGCTTGTGTCGCATATACTGTCGGGATATAATCCGCCTTAACAAAAATATCTATAATCTCTGCAATTTTCATTTTTATTTGACCTTTTCCTGCGTTAGGATTATATATAAAAAGCAATTTTTTCACGCCTAAGCCTCCTCTCCATATTAATTATTCTTTTATTCAATAGCACAAAAGAGCATTCTCATGCTCTTTTGTAATTATCTTTATATTTTATTTACTTTAAATCCATGAAAAAACTTACCATACCATCTGCAGCAACTTCTTCATCATCACCATTTGTAACAATCGCTAGTTCCTCACCTTTGATTAAACTTAGGCTCATCATTCCCATGATACTTTTTGCATTAATTTTCTTTTCTTTCATCTCAATATACACTTGACTCGCATATTGACTCGCTTCTTGCACTAACAATGCAATTGGTCTCGCATCTAATCCTTTTTCACAATTAACAACCACTGTTTTTTTAATCATAATGTTCCTCCTGACTTTCTCTTAACTTATCAGCAATCTCTCCTAATTTTCTCAATCTGTGATTTACACCAGACTTGCCGACTGGCACCGATAATAATTCACCTAATTCCTTGAGTGGCAAATCTCGATACTCAAGCCTTAGTTCTGCAACTTCCCTTAATCCTTCCGAAAGTTCCTCTAAACCAATTGCGTCTTGAATATACTCAATGTCATTGACTTGCTTTACAGCTGCAGATACAGTCTTATTAATATTAGCTGTTTCACAATTCACCTTGCGGTTCACTGTGTTGCGCATATCTTTTAATATGCGTACGTTCTCAAGTTCCATTAACGCCACGTGTGCTTCCATGATATTTAAAACATCCACTATCTGAGCACCTTCTTTTAAATATACTACATAGTGTTTCTTTCGCACAACCATCTTAGCATCCATATCAAAACTATTAATAATGCTAACGAGTTGTTTTGCCTTATCTTCCGTGGCACATACAATCTCAAAATGATAGGATTTATTCGGATTGCTCATAGATCCTGATGCCAGGAATGCGCCTCGAATAAATGCCCGTTTGCAACATGGTTGTTGCACCAAAATATTACGTACAACTGATAATTCTTCACGAATCTCTCCGCATTCATCCAAAATCTTCGTAGCTTGCAATATCCGTATTGCCTTTTCATGGTCAGACACAACCACTTCATACACTGATATCTTTCTACTAATATTTCGGTTTATAGAAATATCAGTATTCATATTAAAGGTTTTTTTGATTAATGTAAAGCACTTTCTTGCAACAGATATATTTTCTGTTCGAACTTTTAATTTATATTCTTCGTTTTCCGAAATAATTACCCTTCCACAAATACTCAAAATCGCTGATAGTTCTGCGATTTGACAATGCCTTGCTTCTGGTATCATTCGCGCCAATTCTTGTTTGACTTCTCCTGAAAATGACATAGTTCCCTCTATATTTCCTTGATTATATTTTCTCTTTGAATATCTCGGTGTTCCACTCGAATCCCATATGTCTTCGTTCCATTCAGAATTTCGTACAATTCATTTGCAATAGTCACAGAGCGATGTTTACCACCTGTACATCCTATAGCAACAACCAAATGATTTTTTCCTTCCAAAATATAATTAGGAATTAAAAATTCTATCATGTCGTGTAATTTCGCCAAAAACACTTGTGATTTTTCATTTTGCATCACATAATCTCTGACTGCTTTTTCATTCCCACTTATTTTCTTAAGTTCTTCTATATAATAGGGGTTTGGCAAAAATCTCACATCAAAAACTAAATCTGCATCAACGGGGATTCCGTTTTTAAATCCGAAAGATAAAATTGTAATATATAGATTTTTATATTCTTCATCATTCACGAAAATTCTTGTAATTTCTTTCTTAAGCTCACGAGTAAGCAACTGGCTCGTATCAATGATATAAGTTGAACTTTTCTTGATATTTTCGAGGCATTTTCTTTCTTTTGCAATCGAATACTCAACACGCTCCTCTGTCGAAAATGGATGACTTCTCCTTGTTTCTTTATAACGTTTAATAAGCACCTTATCGTTTGAATCCATGAACAACACTTCGAACTCGAGCCCTGCTGCTCGCCATTCACTCAGCATATTGTCCACTTCACCAAAGTTCTTTCCACTTCGAATATCTATTCCTAAGGCGATCTTATCTATTTCACTTTGTGGCTCTCGTAACAAGTCTACCAATTTGGGCATTAGTGTCACTAGTAGATTATCAATACAATAATATCCCGCATCTTCTAACATTTTAAGCACAGAACTTTTTCCAGCTCCTGACATCCCTGTAACTACGACAAATCTCATCTTAAAACTCCCCAATTTTCTTAATCTCCGGTTCTAATTTCACACCATGTTCCTTATATACCTTCTCTTGTACTTGTGACATCAAGAAGCACACATCTGCTGCCGTGGCATTTCCTTTATTGACAACAAATCCGCAGTGTTTCTCTGAAACTTGCGCACCGCCCACTTGCAATCCCCGCAGCTTTGTATCGTCGATCAACTTCGCAGCAAAATATCCTTCTGGACGCTTGAACGTACTTCCCGCACTTGGATATTCTAATGGTTGCTTTGTAACTCGTTGCTCCTTTAGTTCATCCATTTTCCGTTGGATAGTTTCTTTTGTCTCCTTAGCCAATTGGATTTTCACACCGACTACAATACCACCTTCACTAGAAATTGCACTTCTCCGATATCCTAGTTTTAGTTCTTCTTGCGTCCATTCTCTGATAATCCCTTCTGTATCTAGCACCGTTGCCGAAACAATCACATCTTTGATTTCTCCGCCATATGCACCTGCGTTCATCACAACTGCCCCACCAATTGTTCCTGGTATTCCTGCTGCGAATTCAAAACCACCTAGTTCTTGGTCCAATGCAACTCTAGCCACTCGTGATAATAATGCGCCCGCCTGTGCATAAATAATATCTCCATCACAGGTGATTTCATTCATCGCACTTGCAATTTCTATAATTACACCTCGAAATCCACCATCTCCTACTAAAAGATTACTTCCATTCCCTACTATATAAAATGGAACGCTGTAAGTTTTACATAATCCTATAACATTTTGCAACATCTCGTTGCTGTTTATCCGAATATAATAATCTGCGATTCCGCCGATTCTAAACGTCGTATGCTTGCTCATTGGCTCATTAACATTTATATTTTTATCATCTACTTTTGTAAATAATTCCTCTTGGAAGCTATACATGCCTTTTCTCTTTTCTCTACATTTTTCGTTTAAAATATTACGTTTTATCATACAACACTTGATGAAAAAACACAAGGTTCTTGCAAAACAGTTAAAAATGCGTTATATTGTTGTTCAGATATATATTAACAATATTATTTTAAGAAGGAGTGTATTAAACCTTGGACCCGAGTGACGTCTATCAAATTATTGTACTAATTATTTTATTAATCTTTTCAGGTTTATTTTCATCAGCTGAAACTGCACTGACGACTATGAACAAAATGCGTATCCGCACACTAGCAGATGATGGCAACAAAAGAGCCCAGAATCTACTAGAAATTACTGAGGATAGCGGCAAGCTATTGACCGCAATTCTAATCGGTAACAACATTGTCAATTTATCTGCATCTGC
The DNA here is from genome assembly GCA_044425815.1 of Eubacteriales bacterium. Classification (GTDB taxonomy): domain Bacteria; phylum Bacillota; class Clostridia; order Lachnospirales; family Lachnospiraceae; genus CAUPWF01. The sequence goes on along the minus strand of JAWXVA010000015.1, from coordinate 23,892 downwards.
ACTTACTAGTACCATTGCATATAGCTTTGGTGGCAGAACAGTAGCTTTTGCAACTGGTTTGCTAACCCTACTCATTTTGATATTTGGAGAAATCACACCAAAGACATTGGCTACAATCCATGCAGAAAAATTAGCACTCGCATATAGTCGACCAATTGGTCTGTTTATGAAAATCATGACCCCAGTGATTATTGTGATTAACAAGCTTTCACAGGGCATATTGTTACTTTGCCGTGTTGACCCTAACGCAAAGCTGAGCACTTTCACAGAATCTGAGCTACGTACGATTGTAGATGTTAGCCATGAAGATGGTGTGATTGAATCCGAAGAAAAAGTGATGATTCATAATGTGTTCGACCTAGGTGATGTAAAAGCAAAAGATATCATGGTTCCTCGTGTACACGTGACCTTTGCTCATGTTGACACATCGTATGCAGAATTATTAGAAATCTATCGCGAAGACAAGTTCACACGCCTTCCAATTTATGAAGAGACCACCGATGATGTAATTGGTACTATTAATATGAAAGATTTACTTTTATATGAAAATACAGAGACTTTCCACATTCGAGATGTATTACGCGAAGCTTATTTCACTTACGAGCACAAAAACATTTCTGAATTATTAGTTGAGATGAGAAAGTCTTCCTTTAATATTGCTGTTGTACTAGATGAATACGGTGAAACAGCTGGACTTATTTCTCTAGAAGATTTACTTGAAGAAATCGTAGGGGAAATCCACGACGAGTACGATGAGCACGAAGAAGAACGAATTAAAAAAATCAGCGATCAAGAATTTGTTGTAGAAGGCTCTATTAGTTTAGATGACCTAAATGACGAACTACACCTAGAAGATTTGAACCTTGATTTATTATCTGAAGATTATGACTCTATCGGCGGACTAGTGATACAATTACTTGACCGACTCCCTGATGTAGGTGATGAAGTAGTAACTGAGAATAATATTCGTATCGTTGTTACAGAATTCGAAAAAAACAGAATCGAACATGTTCATTTATTCTTACCAGAACCTATTGTACTTGACGAAGAATAAGTTCAAAACATATTTAAATACTTTTTCAAAAGGCTTGGAACGCATTGTTCCAAGCCTTTTATTTTCATAATATTTCATATATCACACCTACTATTTCTAGTAACTAATAGTATATTCTAGTTTACTGTTCAAGTACTTGAATCCCTAGATCACTAGCATGAAGTCCCGTTTCTGATTCTTCTTGCTCTTCAACCTCTTCTCCTGTTAATTTCAGTACTTCTAAAATTTCTTCTTCATTCATCTCTAAATATAATGCCAATTCATCAATTGTGACTTTTCGTCCCAAATCTTCTGTAAGCTTGGTAATCGTTTGATCTAGTTCTTCTACTTTCTCCACCATTCGTTGGTCACGACTTTTTAGATCCGTCGTTTCTTCTATCAACATCTGAATTCCTTGTCTCACCTCTGCCTCTAGGTAATCTTGAATTCCTCGCATACCTATTTCTGAGATATCTGGCAGCATTTCTAATGCAACCATCAAGCTTACATTTCCCTCTTGAATCATGTCTCCGATAAAAATTTCTGTGTGATACATCGTTTTGCTAATCGCAACTACTTCTTGTAAATACAATTCTGTCATACGGCTTTTCGCCAATGCATCTCCCTTGATGATTCTCTCACACAATGCTTCTATTTCCCCTGACTTCGCACTACATATAGCTTGAATATCTGCCTCATACTCATTTAAGTAAGCTTTCTCGTCATCTGTATAACTTTCCTCTGTTGTGATTTCTTTCATCTCATTTGTCTTTTCATATCCTTTTACCGCAACTTTTTGCGCCAAAAGATAATCAAATACCAACTGTAATTGTTCCGCACTCAAACTATCTTCTTCAAAATATACTTCTACTTCTTTTGGTGTTATTTTATAATCATTTGCAATTGCTATTGATAAGATTCCATTTAATTTATCAAGAAATTCCATTTTATCTGCCATATTATATCTCCTTTTACTCTACCCTAGCGGTATTTCCTCTTCTATTTTTCTTCATTTATTATCGTTCACCTTCAATTATACATGAAAGCACTGCTTCGTCAAGAAGTCACGATAATTGTTTGGTATCCCTCTTGCTTTAATCGTTGTTCCATTCGTATTGCTTCACTAAATCCTGCATAATTCCCCACCTTCACAATGTAATATCCGCGGTTGTCATATTCTAAATATGATGGATAATCGTTTTGCTGTAATTCTATTAATAGCTGTTCTGCAAACTCTTTATTTCTAAATAGTCCTACCTGTACCTGATAATATCCTTTGGGTTTGTTTCCTGTCCGACCTTCTAATACATTGGTAATTCCATCTGCAATCGCAATCGCGATTTCTTCAAATTTTGCATCAAACAGTGTATTATCTTCTTCTGAATCAATGAATCCCACTTCCACTAATACTGCTGGCATATTCGTGCTATTTAATACAATTAAATTCGGACGCTCTTTCACTCCTAGATTGTTGAATCCTAGCACTTCTAATTCTTGGTCTATCGATTCTGCAATTTCATATTTTATTCCCGTTTTATCATAAACTAGACTTTCAACTCCTGAAGCAGTATTAGGCGTCGGAAAGGCATTTCTATGAATAGAAATAAATAAATCTGCACCTACCACGTTTGCTTCTGTAGCTTTTTCAAATGGTGTTTCATACACATCCGTAGTTCTCGTATAATCAATATCATACCCTCGCTCGCTTAGCACTTCGCCGATTGCAAGCGTAAGTGAAAGTGTATCATCTTTTTCTTTTCTTCCATTATATATGGCACCTGGTTCATATCCTCCATGACCAGCATCTAACATAATCTTATACATAAAAACCTCTATCCTTCTTATTTATTCCTAATATATGTCCATCTCCTTCTTTTTGTTAGATTCTTGTTAAGACTTTCTAAACCATTCTAGTTTAAAACGAAGATTTCTATAAAACAACTTGTATATTTATGTTGTACGAGGTATCATACTTAAGAACTTTATATATTGATATGTAATAGATGAAAGGATTATTCTTATGATTAAACTAATTGCTAGTGATTTAGATGGAACAATTCTCCAAGGTAAAAACCATACTGTTCCAGAAGAGTTAATAAATATTATCAATTCCCTTGGGAAAAAGGGTGTGCACTTTGTGGCTGCTAGCGGGCGACCATACAACAACCTTGTGAAATTATTCGAACAAGTGACTGTTCCGATGTCTTTTGTATCGGAAAATGGCGGGATGTATGTTTTCAATAATAAGATGTATTTCCCTAAGGTACATACTGCCGATGTCATTACAGATCTCACAAATTTGGTACGTAAAGAGGAAGACTGCTACCTCATGTATTCTTGCAAACACACTACATACACCGAACCTAAAAGTCAAGATTTTATCGATTACATGTCTGAGATTGTGAATTTTGATTTGACCCTTACAGATGATTTACTTTCTTTGGAAGATATGCCTATGAAATTAGCAATCTGCAACCCAAAGGGTATTGAACTTATAGAAAAGAAATACAAAGATTTATTTCAAGATAGAGTGCATGTCATCACTTCTGGAAATAAATGGTTAGACTTTATGCCTTATGGTGCTAATAAAGGCAATGCCCTTGAGCACATCACAAAAATGCTCCATATCGCCCCTGAGGAATGCATGGCATTCGGTGATCAATGGAACGATATGGAGATGCTTAAATTTGTGGGGACTAGCTATGCGATGGCTAATGCAGTAGCTGGAATTTCTGATTTTTGTACACATACTACAGATTCTGTAATTCCTGTACTTAAATCACTCCTTGAGACCTATCCTGAATTCTCAGCTTAATCTCACACTCCGCATAAGGTTCGCAGTCTACTGCTAGTTCATAAACTGCGAAAATATCTAGTTGATGCTCTTCTAATTTTGAATGCAATTTATGCGTAATCACGCCTAGCTGCATCTCACCAAAAGGTGTTTCATAATTTGTCACATGTGTTTCGTTACAGTGAAACACCATGGTTGAATTGGTAACACCTTTTTTTATTACCTCTAAATATTCATTTTCTTTAAAAACTATTTTATTTCTTGTAATGCCCGCAATGCCTTCGTGAACTTCTTCGAAAAAGATGTAATGAATTCCATCTTTGAAGTAATAAGTAGCAGGGCTAATAATCTCAATAGCTTCATGATCTTGTACCTCCGAATCAGTTTCTTCTATCTGGGTTCCTGCGATTGCAATCAATACCTCTCTTGTCATATTTCCTAGTACTCCTCTATATTAATCTTCTTGGTTGACTCAATGTCAAATGGCAAAATTGTATTTGCAAAATGTTTGAACTTATCAGCTAAATCACTAACATAGAATTCATGGTTTTCTTCTTTTGGAATCTCGGTATTCAGCAAATCGCGTTCTTCTAATAATCTTTTCACATCTAGTGCCGTCTCGTAAGCTGGATTCACCAAATGTATATTTTCTCCTAAGTACTCTCGGATTTTATTCCTTAATAACGGATAATGTGTACATCCTAGAATCAAGGTATCCACATTTGAATTCTTCATATCATCCAAATAATAATCTATGATTTCTTCTGCAATATGGTGCTTCGAGAATCCTTCCTCCACTATCGGCACAAATAAAGGACACGCCTTTCCTGTCACTTGAATTCTATCATCTTCTGCTTGAATCACTTCTGTGTATATTTCGCTATTGATAGTTGCTTCTGTAGCCACTACACCAATTTTTTTATTTCCAGTAGCCTGTGCTGCTGCTCTTGCCCCTGGCACTACCACTCCTATAATCGGAACATCTGTCTCTTGACTTACTGTATCTAACGCTAGCGCACTTGCCGTATTGCAAGCAATTACAATCGCTTTCACATCTTTTGTCTGTAAGAAGCGAATAATTTGTCTCGAGTATCGAATAACTGTTTCTTGTGATTTGCTACCATAAGGCACTCTAGCTGTATCTCCAAAATATACTATATTTTCATTTGGTAATAATCTCATAATTTCTCTAGCAACTGTTAATCCGCCTACACCTGAATCAAAAACTCCAATCGCTGCATTACTCTTGTTCTCTACACTCACGTCTCAATCTCCTTTATTGCTTTATCCGACTATTGTACTATTTCCCCAGAAATATTTCAAGGTCGTAGAGAATTAATACCTATCCAACCAAGGCTGTATCAGATGAATTGCACAAGCATTCCACCATAAAATCACACTTACGTTAAAAAAACCGCCAAACACTTCGCTACTTAATATAAGTAACGAGATGTTGGCGGTTCATTAAATATGATTTTATAGTGCTAATGTTTTTGCTACATCGATATAGTAAGGATTGATATTTTTCTTCATTGCTAATGCCTCATCAATATCAAAGTCCACATACTCGCCTTCTTTGTATGCTACTACTCTATTTGACTTACCTTCTATAAGTAAATCTACAGCTTTTGCTCCCATAATAGAAGCATATACTCTGTCTTTACATGATGGTGAACCACCACGTTGCATATGTCCTAGAATAGTTGCTCTTGTTTCCATTCCTGTTGCAGCTTCAATACGTTCTGCCATCTGGATGGAATCACCAATACCTTCTGCGTTAATGATAATAAAGTGTTTCTTTCCACGTTCGATATTTTCATTAATTTTATTAATGATCGCTTGCTCATCATATCCATTTTCTTCTGGCAATAAAATTTCTTCTGCACCATTAGCAATACCGCACCAAAGTGCAATATATCCAGCATTTCTTCCCATTACTTCAATGATAGAACATCTTTGATGAGAAGTAGATGTGTCACGAATCTTATCAATTGCATCCATCGCTGTATTTACAGCTGTATCGAAACCGATTGTATACTCTGTACAGGCAATATCTAGGTCAATTGTTCCTGGAACCCCAATTGTATTCACTCCTAAATTCGCAAGTTTTTGAGCTCCCATGAAAGAACCGTCTCCACCAATTACTACTAATCCTTGAATTCCATATTTCTTACAGATAGCTGCAGCTTTTTGTTGTCCATCTTCTGTCATCATCTCCATACATCTCGCTGTTTGAAGTACTGTTCCTCCACGTTGGATTGTGTCTGAAACATCCCTTGCTGTCAAATCAATAATATCTTCATTTAAAAGACCTTGATATCCTCGTCTAATTCCTCGAACTCTAATTCCTTTTGCTAATGCTGTTCTTACTACTGAACGAATAGCCGCATTCATTCCTGGTGCATCTCCACCACTTGTTAATACTCCAATTGTCAACATACTTTTAGCCATGATATTGTCCTCCATCTATTTTTCCGACCAGATTGTTAAATTAAAAACATACTACGTCGTTTATTGTAATCCATCTAGAAACTTTTTTCAATGGGTTTTTCCACAACTTTTACATTGTCTTTCCCATAATTATTCATTAATTTACCTAAAACTAACGAGTTTATCAAAATATTACAGCCTTTTGGCAGTCGTTTCATAGCTTTTTCTTTCTTACAATAAACGATCACCTCGTCATTTCCTGCTGAATCTTGTAACACTTTCATCAAATGCTCTTCTTCTTTTTGGAATTCTTCTACACATTCATACTGTATCCATAATTCTTTCTTTGTCTGATCAAATGGAACGATTTTTTCACAAATCAATTTACTAGGCTTATCATCTTCTTGATTCACGCGCCCTCGAATGAATACTTTACTATCCTCTTCTAGATACATTTTATTCTGTTCGTAATCACGCGGGAATATTACCACTTCTACTGTCCCTAGCAAGTCTTCTAATGTAACAAACGCCATCACTTGATTATTTCTGGTATATTTAATCGTTTGCTCTACAATCATTCCACCGATTATTTCCTTTGCACCATCATGCACTTTTGATTGATTCGTTTCTTCATCCAAATGAAAATCCAGTGTCGTTGCTGATATTCCACGCTTCCATTTCTCTTCATATTCTTCGAGTGGATGCCCTGTAATATACACGCCTAATACTTCTTTTTCAAAAGATAACGCCGTCTCCTTTTCATACTCCCCTGCATCTGGTAGTTTGATTTCAAATTCTTTCTTTTGTTCTTCGTCTACGATATCAAATAATGACATCTGCCCCACCATAGAGTATTTCTTCTCTTGATTTACTGTATCCAAAATTTGAACATATATCATCATTTGCTGTTTTCTCGTGCCTTCTAAACTATCTAATGCGCCTGCTTTTATGAAACTTTCAATGGTTCGTTTGTTTACTTCTTTTCCCGATAACCGTTCAATAAAGTCTTTAAGGTGCTTGAATCTTCCACGTATATCACGCTCAGCTACAATGTTCTCAATCACTGGACGTCCTATTCCTTTGATCGCGCCTAGCCCATATCTTATATTTCCATTATTTACAGAAAACGCCCATTCTCCCTCATTAATATCTGGTGACAAAATCTCAATCCCCATCTCTCGACAAGCATAGATATACCCTGATACTTTTGTAGCGTTATCGATGACGGATGTCATAAGTGCTGCCATAAATTCTAACGGGTAGTAATATTTTAAATAAGCAGTTTGGTATGCTACTACTGCATATGCTGCAGCGTGAGATTTATTAAAAGCATATTTCGCAAAATCTAACATGTCATCATAAATCTTATTTGCAATCGCTTCACTGATTCCATTTGCAATACATCCTGGTACCCCTTCTGATTCATTGCCATGTACAAAATTGGCTCTCTCGCGTGCCATAACATCTGCCTTCTTCTTAGACATCGCTCGTCGAAGCAAATCGCTTCTTCCTAGCGTATATCCAGCTAAGTCACGTACTATTTGCATTACTTGTTCTTGGTATACGATACAACCGTAGGTTGGTGATAATATGTGCTCTAGTTGTGGACAATCATACGTGATGGAAGCTGCATCATTTTTCCCTTTTATATATCTAGGAATAAATTCCATAGGGCCTGGTCGATAGAGCGAGATTCCCGCTATGACATCTTCCAAACTTTCTGGCTTTAATTCCTTCATAAAGCTTTTCATCCCAGCACTTTCTAACTGGAATACCCCATCTGTCTTCCCTGTACCAATAGAATCTAACACTGCTTTGTCATCGTAATCTATCTTGGCAATATCTAACGGTTTTCCCGTACTTTTCCCCGCCAATTTCGCAGCATTCTGAATAACGGTCAACGTCCGAAGTCCTAAAAAGTCCATTTTAAGAAGCCCTAGTTCTTCCAAGGTCGTCATCGTAAACTGTGTCGTAATCGATCCATCCGAAGCTCTCGATAACGGAACATACTCATCCACTGGAAGTTGACTAATCACCACCCCTGCTGCATGCATAGACGTATGGCGTGGTAGCCCTTCTAATCTGCGCGACATATCGATTAATTCTTTTACCTGAGGGTCGTCTTCATATAATCCACGAAGTTCTGCCACATCTTTGAGTGCTTTCTCTATGGTTATATTCAACTCTTGTGGTATTAATTTCGCAATCGCATCTGTAGCTGCATATGGAATATCCATAACACGTCCTACATCTCGAATAACCCCTCTTGCTGCCAAGGTTCCAAATGTTACAATCTGCACCACTTGATCTTTTCCATATTTTCGTACAACATAATCAATTACTTCCTGACGTCTCTCGAAACAGAAGTCAATATCGACGTCGGGCATCGATACACGTTCTGGATTCAAGAATCGTTCAAAGAGTAACTGATATTTCATAGGATCTATATCTGTAATTTCAAGGCAATACGACACGATGCTTCCTGCTGCCGATCCACGCCCGGGGCCTACCATAATATCATTTACCTTTGCATAGTTAATAAAATCCCATACAATTAAGAAATAATCTATGTATCCCATATTCTGAATGATGTCTAGCTCATATTCTAATCGTTCTTTTAATTCATTTCCATAATTCGGATATCGATTTTCTAATCCTTCAAAACACAATTTCTGCAAATATTCTGCAGATGTCAACCCATCTGGTACATCATATTTCGGAAGTTTTGTCACACCAAATTCAATATCCACATTACATCTATCCGCTATCTTCTGGGTATTCTCAATCGCTTCTAGCGCATAAGGAAATAGTTCGCGCATCTCTTCTTCTGATTTCACAAAATACTGCCCGCCTTCGTAGCGCATACGATTCTCATCTGCCAATTTTTTCCCTGTTTGCAAGCACAATAGGATATCATGTGGTTTCACATCGTCTGCATGGGTGTAGTGAACATCATTTGTCACAACCAAATCAATAGCCGTTTCTTTTGATAAGCGAAGTAACTGCTGATTCACCATGGCTTGTTCGCGTATTCCATGATCTTGCATCTCTAAAAAGAAATTGTGTTTCCCAAAGATTGCTTCGTATCGCAGTGCAGCTTGCTTTCCTTCTTCGAAGTTTCCTCTTGCCAGACTGCGTTGCACCTCACCCGCAAGACAAGCACTTAGCGCAATAATTCCTGTGTGATACTGCTCTAACACTTCTATATCTACACGTGGCTTATAATAATAACCTTCCGTAAAACCTTTTGACACTATCTTCATAAGGTTCTGATAACCTTCATTGTTCTCTGCAAGTAATACTAAATGGTAATATCTATCCTCACCACTTACTAGTTCACGGTCATGTCTAGAGCCCGGTGCGACATAAACTTCACATCCGATAATAGGCTTGATACCTGCAGCTTTTGCAGCACGATAGAAATCAATAGCCCCAAACATTACACCATGATCTGTAATCGCTGCGCTATTCATTCCTAATTCTTTCACTCGAGCCACAAATTCTTTTATCTTATTTGATCCATCCAAAAGACTATACTCTGTATGGACATGTAAGTGTGCAAAACTCATCTCTCACCTCTCCTTTTTCTCACATTCCCGTGCTGGAATACTCCTCAACAAGAAATATCGCTTCTAAACTTTACCCCTATTTTCTACGATATAAAATAGGGCTGTTCCTAGTTACGATCCGCTTGAGATCCCTACTCTGAACAACCCTTCCGTTCACATGCGAACATATTCTAACTACTATGTATAATATTAATTAGCCATTGAACATGTAAGATACTAATCTATCAATATCCTCTTTTTCATATGCTATAATCTCTAATTCTGGAATTTCTCCATTAGAGAAAATATTTGCCATCGATACATATTGACAAAGCTTAGATTTAAGATTCAATCTATCTCCTTCACCTGTTACTAATTCTACTTTACCTACACACTGGTCAATTACACCAAAAAATTTTTCAATATCTGTAATATTTTGTACTTTCATATACAATCTCCTTTTCATTTTATTTACGCTTTTCTTACCAATAATTATACCTTATTTCTTGCGAATTGCAATTGTTTTTTCTCCTATCTCAATCTTACCCGCTTTCAACAAACGCCCGATTGCACGCTTGAATGCGTTTTTGCTCATAGCAAATTCCGACTTTATTATTTCGGGATCAGCCTTATCCGTAAATGGTAGAATTCCATCTTTTGACTCAAGTGCCTTCCATATAATATCAGCATCTTTGTCCATTTGAATTTCTACTTTTTCTTTCACACTAAGGTCCAATTTCCCATCTGGTTTTACTTCTGTAACTCTGGCTTCTATGGTATCGCCAATCCGCAGTATCCCATATAGCTCTTTCGGTGCAATTCTTGCAGAATATTTATTATCTACTGCTACAAACAAACCAAATTCATCGCTCGAGTCATAGATAATCCCACTTACTTTTTGATCCTTTTCATATGGTGAATCTGTCGATAATAAGTGATACACTTTCATCGTTGCACACAATCTCTTACTTTTATCCACATAGAGTGTTACAAGGCAAGAATCGCCAGCTCGTAGTGTCGTCGTTTGTTCCTTATATGGAAGAAACAAGTCTTTTTCAAGTCCCCAATCTAAGAATGCTCCGAATTTGCCGACTTCCGCTACTGTTAAAACAGCTAACTGGTCTAGCATTAATTTGGGTTCATTAGTAGTGGCAATCAATCGATCATCAGAGTCTTTGTACAAAAATACTGATACTGGATCTCCTACTTCTACGCCTTCTGGAACTTGCTTCTTTGGCAACAACACTCTTTCTTCTTCATTCCCTAGATATACCCCAAAGTCTACCGTCTTTACAATCATTAATGTCTGCCTTTTACCTAATTGCATTATTTCATCTCCTATTATCTCTAGGCGCCTTCACCTAGCTGCTATTGCCCACAACTAAAAGAAAAACCAACTAATTTCAAATTCTGTTGTGGTAGTTATCATTTCGTACTCCTCTACAGTCAGTACTTTTTGTAAATCTTCTTTGCCCTCTTCGGATACCACTCCGCAGGTTGCATCTATGAAACAGAGACTCGGATAAAGGCAACACCACCAATTCTCACCTTCTGCATCTCCAATTTCTATCTTAAGAGCTTCATATTCACCCTCTGGGAATGTAATATCTCCATAGGTTTTCACTGGAAAATAAGACTTTGTTAGTTCTACGTCTACCGAATAGTCATATCCTTCCTGTTGAATAATCGCGCTACTAAGTGCTTCAATCTCTTCCTTGTGATTCTCCGCCCACATTTTTGTATATAATACGGACTCTTCGTCTCCTAAGGATTCTTCCATATATGTAAGTATTTCATCTTTGACTTGCAATTTGAGCGTTTGATCTGCATCACTATTACTATTTGCCAAAACATGGAATCTGAGCACTTCTTCTGCCAATGCCTCTTGTGTTGCGAGTAATTGTTTTCTTGCATTGGTTTCTAATCCATTCACTATCAGACCTGTTAATATCACACCTAAGATAGCGGATAAAATCATCTGATATATATGCTGTTTGTTTATATGTTTGTCCATCTCTATGTACCTCCTGATACATGGAGTATGAACGATTCTCATTTTTTTATTCAAGCAATGAACTTAATTTCCACTTAATGTGCGAACCACCTCTTCCACTTGGTTCTCAATATGTTTGCATATATTCGTCGCTGCTCGCTCTTTATCACTAATTTCTATATATCGTATCAACTCATCATGTTCCTGAATAATTGTAGGTCGTACTGTTTCTTTCTTCAAATACTCTACTCGGTATCGATACATTTGTTCACGCAAATTGTTTAATAATTGTATCAATCTCTGATTATTCGTTGCTTCATACACTACATCATGGAACTTCACATCCGCTTCTGCAATCTTTGTAATATCTTCACTTTCTGCTACCGCTTCGAATTCATGTGCCGCTATTTTCAAGTTCTCTATCTCTTCTTTTGTCATTCGCTCGCATGCTAATTGTACTGCTAACACCTCTAGTGCCTCACGTACTTCTAATACATCGCGTAAGTTCTTCTCAGTAATTTCTGCAACTTCAGCACCCTTTCTCGGAATCATGAGTACTAAACCTTCCAATTCTAATTTACGAATCGCTTCTCTAATAGGTGTTCTACTCACCCCTAATTTATTCGCTAATTGAATCTCCATTAGTCGCTCGCCTGGCTTTAATTCTCCCCTCAATATAGCTTGTCTAAGCGTTGTAAAAACAACATCTCGAAGTGGCAAATACTCATCCATTTTTAATTGAAAATTTGCATCCATCAGCTATTCCTCCTTACATTGTGTACACTTGTTAGATATGTTTGTCTGGCTACTTTTTTGTTCTTTATTGCTTTTAATGCATTTTTTGCATCTTGCTGTTTTTCAAAAATTCCAAATACTGTTGGCCCGCTGCCACTCATCATCGCATTGAGGGCACCATGATTCTTCATGATTTGTTTGATTCTTTCAATCACAGGATAATCGGTAATTGTCACTTGTTCTAAGACGTTCCCCATTTTTTCAGCTACTGCGTACAAATCATCTGCTTCTAATCCTGCTATAATTCCATCTATATCTGGATGTTCAATAATTGCACTAGAATCCAATGCCTCATATACCATTTTTGTAGAAACGCTAATTCCCGGTTTTGCGATTAACACATAACATTTCGGCATCGACGCTAATGGAGTAAGTTCTTCTCCTATTCCTTCTGCTAATACGGTTCCTCGCATAATACAATATGGTACGTCTGCGCCTAGTTTGACGCCTCGTTCTTTTAACTCTTCCTGTGATAATTTCAAATCGAACAGTCGATTCATCCCAAATAGTACTGCTGCTGCATTTGAACTGCCTCCAGCCAACCCCGCCGCTACTGGAATACGTTTCTTCAACGTTATATGAACACCTTCCGTAATATGAAATTCTTCCCTCAACATTTGAGCTGCTTTGTATGCGATATTATTTTCATTCGAAGGTAAGTAAAATAAATTGGATTCTATACTTACCTTCTCCTCTTTTCGTTTTTCTATTTTTACATCATCACAAAGATATATGGTCTGCATCACCATACGTACATCGTGATAACCATTCTCTCGTTTCCCTAATACATCCAGCCCTAAATTAATCTTGGCTAAAGCTTTTAATTCTATAAATTGCATAGTGTACTCCTTTGTATCTTGTATACATATGTTACAGTATACTCATATTCTCTTTGAAAATCAACAATTTCTGTCCTACTTTAATATCTTTTTCAGCTATTTTATTTATTTTTAAGATTCCATCTATTGTAGTATGGAATCTCTTTGCTAATTCCCACATTGAATCCTCATTTTTGTAGATATATCCGATTATCCCCGCCTGTTCTTCTAATTCTTCTCTTGAATATGGTATGACATCTACACTCTGAATGATCTGGATGGTCTCAGGGTATCGTATAAAGCTATGAAAATTCGCAATTGCTTTTATTTCTACTTCCCCATTCCCCGCCATCGTAATCGATATTTGTTCAAGATATGTGTCTACATTATAGGAAACAGGCCCATCACTTTGGCATTCAATTATATGTGAAAAAGGTATCATTCCTTGCCATGATGCATAAGGTAAACTGTCATCTCCGCGTATATACAAAAAATCTACATGTAAAATCCCTTCTATCTGTATCCCCTCATCTCTTTGCTCCATATGTTCTACTTGAACCATTCCGTTTGTATGGCAAATTTGTAACAACTCATCTTTTAACTCTGGCAATACTAATGTTTCTACAATTTTACATTTTGATTGATTTTGCAACAATAATACCTCTACTTCTGTTGGTATTTTGTGCAACAAACATTTCTTCTCTAGCATATACATGTCTTCTAATAAATCTACAGACTCTTCTTCATATATATGAAGATCTAATTTCAGTGTAGCTTCTATATGGAACATTCGAACTTCCCCATCTTCATCCATTTGCGCATCCACGACTAAATCATCCAAGTCATATTTGATATTATGTATCATCGATTCGTCTACGCCAAGGCAATCTATTTTCCCTCCAAATGGTACCGTTTGCGAAATATAGTCTTCTTTCCATTCATCGGAACTATACATGCAGAAGAATTGTAATTCTCCTTGCAACGTAATTTCATCTTGCATCACTCTTGTATCCAATTTCACATTCCCCACTCGTGCAAATAAAATACTTCCTATATTTTCCTTCGTTCCTGGGATTTTCACCTCCTCCTTGATCCGATAAGTATCTTTTTTTATCAATCGGACTTGTAACACTTGTAAATTTTTTTGTCTTTCAAACACCTCTGTTTCGTTTTCAAGACCTACTGTAATTTCTTCTTGCTTAAGCAAGCTACTTTGTATTTCAAGCTCTATCAAACTATTGAGATTTATCTTTCGCGAATGTATCAACGTCGTTTGAACATCCAATTGATTGCATTTTGCAGTGTATTGATGTTTCTCTGTTCCTTCCACATATACCATTTCTTCTAACAAGATTTTTCCCTCTAGGCAAACCATTCGTTTACTCTCATTATCAGTAGCATATAGGATCTGATACTCTAAACTGCCTTTAATTTTTAGATATTGTTCCACTTTCTGTATTTCTTTTATTTGAATTTTTCCATAACTCTGTAGTACTCGCACAACATCCTCTTTCACATCCGGCACATTCATTTCTTCGCTTACGTGAAATTGGTGTGTGATAGAATTCCCCATCTCATTAGTTTGAATTGTTTTCTGTTCTAACTGCATATTACCTCCTAATCATATAACACTGGTTTTTCATTCTCTTTTATACAAATTACGACGTATGGATATGTTGTTATTTCTACGATTTCTTCCTCGCTAGCAGGTCCTAGCAAATTCGTGTCAATATTCACTGTATTTTCAGTTTCATATACTTCTGTCACTTCTATGCTGTATCCACTCGTCGCTTGCTCGCCGTACCCTACAATAATATATTCTTGTCCTTGGTCTATATATGACATCTTCATTCTAGTATCTTTGTTTTCTTCTACTAATATTTGTATTTCCTCTGGCTGCTCCTCCAGTCGTACAATAGAATATTCTAAATCTTGCACTTTCTCCGTTCTGCTTTTCGTCACTGAACACCCACATATCATCATAAGTACCATACTTCCCGTCAATAAATAGTACAAATAACTGTATTTTCTCAACCGAGTCCCTCAGACACTATTTCTCTGTATTAGCCTATTATCCTTTCTGTACTTTCATACCTTCTTGTGATAAAATATTGAAGAAATAAATTATTTCCAATAAGAAAAAGATTGAGGTACCTTTATGATTCGTTTTATTACACTTTGCACCATTCTAGTATTTTATTTAATATTTAGTATTCCTGTATTCTTTGTATACAAGTTAATTCAAAAAAAGTTTCCTGAGAAAGCAGATTACTTGGCTCTTCGCGATGTACAACGCGCATTTCGAACACTACTCTTCATTACCGGTGTTAAGACAACCGTCATTGGAGAGGAAAATATCCCTGATGAGCCCGTGCTCTTTATTGGTAACCATAGAAGCCAATTCGACATTTTACTTACATACTCTCGCTGCAAACGCCTGACTGGGTACGTTGCAAAAAAAGAACTTGAAAAAATGCCACTCCTCAATTCGCGGATGAAGGCACTACATTGTCTATTCCTTGATCGCAAAAATCCAAAAGAAGGACTCAAAACAATACTCGAAGCTATTAATCACATAAAAACAGGAATTTCTGTATGCATCTTCCCTGAGGGAACTCGCAATAGTGGAGAAGAAGGAACTCTTCTCGAGTTTAAAGACGGCTCATTTAAAATAGCTACCAAGGCAGGATGTGCAATTGTACCTATCTATATTACCAATACTGCGGCAATGTTCGAAGAACAATTCCCACGCATTCGCCCTACGCATGTCATAATCGAATACGGAAAACCTATTTATCCTAAAGATTTAGATAAAGAAACGCTAAAACATCTCGGAACTTACTTTAGCGATTTGTACAGCGAAAAGCTTGCTGAAAATATGAAATTATTATAGTGTCAAACATAGTGTTTTAGTATAAAAATAATATTTAGGAGGTTGTATTTTATGAATACAAAAGAAACAAAAAATGCTGGTAAATCTACTGGTTTTGCTAGTCAATGGGGATTTATTCTCGCATCTGTTGGTTCTGCTGTTGGGATGGCAAATGTCTGGGGATTCCCAAATAAATTAGGTAGTAATGGTGGTGGTGCTTTTTTAGTCATCTACTTGTTTTTTATTTTCATTTTTAGTTATGTTGGTTTACCAGCGGAATTCGCAATTGGTAGACGCTCAAAAACTGGAACCCTTGGTTCTTATGAGAAAGCTTGGGCAACCAGAAGTGAGAAAGCTGGAAAAGCTGGCAGCTTATTAGGTTGGTTGCCACTTATCGGATCTATGTGCATTGCGATTGGATATGCAGTCATCGTTTCTTATGTATTAAAAGCTTTATTCAATTCCTTAGATGGTACTTTAATGAGTGTTGATACAAATTCTTGGTTTGAATCATTTTCAATGACCTCGTATTCTGTAATTCCTTTTCATATTATTGTAGTAGTCGGCACATTACTTTCTTTGTTTCTAGGTGCAAAAAGTATTGAACGTACGAACAAAATAATGATGCCTGTATTCTTTGTTATCTTCCTAATTCTAGCAGTTCGTGTAGCGATGCTTCCTGGTGTAATAGAAGGGTATTTATTCATGTTTATTCCTCGCTGGGAATATTTACTAGATCCTATGGTATGGATTTGGGCAATGGGGCAAGCATTCTTCTCCTTATCAATTACTGGTAGCGGCATGATTGTCTATGGTTCTTATTTAAACGAAAACGAAAGCGTTGTTTCTGTAGCTCGCAAGACTGCAATCTTCGATACAATTGCTGCCTTAGTTGCAGCCTTAGTTATTATTCCTGCATGCTTCGCTTATCAATTAGATGTAAGTTCAGGTCCAGGATTATTATTCGTAACATTACCTACGATTTTACAAGACATTCCATTTGGTCAAGTATTTGCCATCATTTTATATGTTGCAATGATATTTGCTGGAATCAGCTCTCTCCAAAATATGTTTGAGGCTGTAGCCGAATCTTTACTCCATAAATTTCCAAGGCTTAGCCGCAAAGTAGTACTCCTTATCTTATGTGTCATTTGCTTAGGTGTGGGTATAAATATGGAAGCTATTACTGGTTGGGGTCCATGGATGGATTATGTATCAATTTATATCATCCCTATCGGTGCAACACTTGGAGCAGTTTCTTGGTTCTGGATTATGAAAAAAGAAGACTTACTTGATGAAATCAACAAAGGTTGCGAGAAAAAACAAAGTACTATTTGGTACTATGTCGGAAGATATATCTATGTTCCATTTGCAGTAATTCTATGTTGTGTAGCTTTATTTATGCAAGTAGCTTTTTAGCAATATTTTAATTGTAACTATTTAAGGAGTCGTTTGCGTATAGACTTTATCCCCTATACACAAGCCACTCCTTTTTTCATCCACTTCTATCGCTATTTTTTTCTATAATTATCCGCAGCTACAATATCATCAAATGATACTAACTTCAGGTTTGAAACCTCTTCTGCGCGAGCAATCGCTGCATCCGTAAATCCTCTTTTTGCAAAAATGCAATAATACTTATTCGGATAAGCAAAGATTTCTCCTCGTCGTAACAGTGTTTCAATCACTTCTACTCCCTGTATCTCGTTTCTCCATTTGCACTCGCACATAAATGCATTGTCATTATCACAAGACATAATATCTATTTCTTCTTGTTGTTTCTTTGCTTTATTCGTTCCCCACCATCTCCCTACATTCCCTAAGGTAAATGGTAATGTTACAAACACCTCTGGTATATATAGATATTGTTGACACATCTCTTCAAACACTTCACCCATAAAATCATTTAACTGCGGCTTTACCTGTGTCTCGTAAATCATACCTCCCATCCCCCGCATAATATTGCTTATATTGGGGCGTACAAATCTATACCAGAATAAAAACATGCTATCTTGCAATCTATATATTGTTTTACGACTAGTCGGTGCATCTGTGATAGGATACTCTTTTTTGACTATCCCCAGGGCTATGAGCGTCGTGATTTGGCTACTGCATCCACTACTTTCAAGTCCTGTCTTAGTTGCAATCTCATTCATTCTACTTGCACCCGAAGCTATCGCACTTATAATAGAATGATAAGATGCTGGCTCCTTCAGTTCTTGTTTTATTAAATTGCTTGGTTCTTCAAATAATCGACCACTTTCCTCAAAGAATAATCTAATAATATTTTCATCTACAGATAACTTTGGATTTACTCTGGATAAATACTCTGGTATTCCTCCTGTCACACCATATAACAACGCTTGCTCTTCTGATGAATAGTTTACATACATTTCTTTGCTTTCAAAAAATGTAAACGGTCGCAACTTGAATTGCGCTGTTCGCCGACCATATAGTGGGCTCTTATACCCTAATACCTGTTCTTCCATAAAACTCATAGAGGAGCCGCATAATACCAAAAATAAATTACTATCCTTCCAACACTGGTCTACGTGACTCTGTATCATGGATGAGATAGCTGGATATGATGTTGCAAGATAAGGATATTCATCAATCGCAATTACAATCCTCTCCCCTGTTCTAGCTAACTGATCTACATAACTCAGCAAATCTTCAAACTCTTGAAATGCTAATGCATCTGCAACATTGCTGTTCTCCAATGAAAGTATTGCTAATGATAATCCTCGAAGATTTTCTCGTTTCGTCCCCTCTATTGACATAAAATATGCCGCTTTTTTATCCTTCAAAAATTCTGTGATCAACGTAGTTTTCCCTACTCTCCTACGTCCATAAAATACTACAAATTCAAATTGATTACTAGCATATAAGCTTTCCAATTTCTGAAATTCTTTCTCTCTCCCAAAGAACATGATTAACTCCTTTCCTCGTACTATCAATACCCGTTTGATTACTAATTATTAGATTACTAATTAACAAATTACTAATTATTTAATTAGCTGTTTGAAATTATACTACTATATTATGTTCTTTCTGTCAAATAAATATACGTCCATTGGAAATAGACGCACCAAAAAAGCGATATGAAATAGACTCTCCATCTATTTCATATCGCTTTAAATTCACTTTATCTTTCAATATATTGAACTGCCAAACAACCAGGTCCACCCTGTGTAATAAAAGCTGGGCTTAACTTCAGTATTTGAATCTCTACTTTTGGAAATGCCTTACTAAATATCGCTTGTGCCTTCTGTGCATCTTTCAATGCATTTGCATGAGAAATATATAAGATATGGTTCTCATCTAATTTTATCTTCTCTAAATGTTTCGCTATACTTTCTAATGCCGATGACATCGTTCGCTTCGTTCCAAATTTATCTAATCTCTTTCCATCTTCTGTCTGCTTTACAATTGGCTTTAATTTCAAAATTCCGCCTATCGCCGCTGCTAATGGAGTCAATCTTCCACCACGTTTTAAGAATGAAAAGTCTTGAGGCATCAAGAACGAATCTGTGGTCGCAATCTTCTTATGTAACCATTCTAGAATCTCATTCTTGCTTATACCTTCTTTTGCCATCTTCACTGCACAATCTACCATATATCGATGTGGTCCACATAATGTAGTACTATTGATTACTTCAATTCGCTCATTATTTTCTGCCATCTCTTTTGCACTACACGCACTCTGATATGTACCTGATAATCCATCTGCCATCGATATATTAATAATCTCATCTTCTGGAAATTCATCAAATGCATCTAACACATCCCCAATCGGTGGTTGTGATGATTTTGGTACAAACCCAGCTGATATCTTATCATTAAATGCATCGATATCCACTTCCAAATCACGTACATCCCAATCATCAATATTAATACATAATGGTATTGCTCGAAATCCTAACTCCTTCGCCTCTGCTTGTGTGTATAATGTTGATGAATCTGTAATTATTCTAACCATAATATTTCCTCTCATGTTGCTTCTAGATAATGAAGCACCCCTTGTATTTTTCTTAGTATTCATTACTACATGTATTGGACATTCATACTACTTTCTATTATACACACATTTTCGCCTCTGTAAATGAATTATACAAAGAGAATACAAAGTTTTCACAATTCTTTTTTGTCACACTGATTTCAACACCTTTTCCATGGTTGAAGTAATGCATCCTTCTTTACAAACCACTTTACAATCTCCGCAGCGAATGCATTCCACCGAATTAATATTCTTTGTAATTTGAACCTGCATTTTACATTGCTTTTCACAGGACTTGCAATTCGTACATTTGCTCATATCAACCTCTAAGCGGTACAAACTAAATCTATTAAACAAACCATAAAAAGCTCCTAGCGGACATATATACTTACAAAATGGCCGGTACACAAACATGGAAACAACTATAAAAAATACCAATAACATTATTTTCCAATTAAATAAATATCCTACTGCCATTTGTAGAGATTCGTTGGCCATCACCAATGGAATCCCTCCCATCAAAGTTCCTGATGGACAGATCCATTTACAAAAAGTAGGCGTTCCAATGCCAAATTCGTTCACTAAAACCATTGGAAAAAGAATCACAAACATGATCAATATCACATATTTAACATATCTCATCACTCTATCTATCGATGTTTTTATTCGCAATTTAGGTATCTTGATTCTATATAATACGTCTTGAACCAAACCAAATGGACAAAGGAATCCACACACAATTCTTCCAAGCGTCACCCCAAATAATATCAGTGTTCCTACTATATAATAAGGGAATGACCTATTCGCTCCTGCCAATGTAGATTGCAGTGCACCAATCGGACACGCCCCGACTGCACCTGGACAGGAATAGCAGTTCAGTCCTGGAACACATATCATCTTACTTTCACCTTTATAGATTTTCCCTTGAATAAATCCAAGTAAGTATCCATTTGTAAGAGCTGTAAATACTATTTGAACCAAAAACCGTTTGTTCTTTTTCACTTTTTTTATCTTCTTCATCTCTATCCTATCCCTATACACTCTAAGCAAATATTGGTAGCCTTAGTAAATACCGCTTGATACTCTCCATTAAATAGCCCTATTCCAATAAATAGCAATGCTGCTATCATTAATATTATTCGGATTGCTCGAAGATGATTTTCTCTGATTTTCCCCATTTATTTTCCCTCTAATTGATACTCTAGTTTAATCTCAGATTAATTTGTTCTAGATACGTGTCCACCACGTCACTACTAGGTGCACCCACCATCGCACCATCTACGATATTCCCATTACTATCAATGAATAACGTTGTCGGAAATCCAGAACATCTGCTTATAATACTCGTTCTCATTTCATCATTTACAATCACTGTATCAAACATAGCTTCGTTGGTATCTAGTATTTCCTTCGCAAGCTCTGTCTCTGACTCTGCATCCTCACAAATCGTAATCAAATTCACATTCTCTGGTAATTCATGATATAACTCCGCAAGTTCTCCCATTTCATTCACACAAGGCGAACACCAAGTTGCCCAAATATTAACCATCGTCAATTCATATTCTGCAAAAATATCGCTCGAAATAGTCGCTCCTTCAATGGTTACACTTTCGAATGTTCCGATACTATCTGTTGCTACTTCTTCTGTTGCTACTTCTTCTGTTGCTATTTCTTCTGTTGCTACTTCTTCTGTTGCTGATTCTTGTATATTATCAGATTCTTCTTGTATCGTTTCACTACTACATGATACTAATATTATCATCACGCTCATTATGGCTATCATTTTCATTACTTTCATATTCTACCCTCTTTAATCATTATATTTTATGGTTGAACTGCTATATACTCCATTCACTATATCATTATAGTATTTGCATAACAAGTCTATTTACGCTATACTTTTCTTAAGATTTATTTAGTTTGATAAAGTAAAGGAGTAGGATATGTATACAATATTAGGAAGAACTGGATTAAATGTGTCAACGGTTTCTTTTGGTGGGATTCCAATACAGAGAAGTGACGCAGCTAATACGCAAGAGGTTATTGATAAGTTAATTGAATATGGTATGAATTATATCGATACGGCAAGAGGTTATACTGTATCAGAGGAATATATTGGGGCTGCCATTGAAGGAAAGCGCGACAAATTCATCCTTGCCACAAAGAGTATGTCAAGAACATACGAGTCTATGAAAGCAGATATTGAGATTAGTCTCAAGAATTTAAGAACAGATTATATTGATGTGTATCAATTGCACAATGTTAAGCTCCCTGATTTCGAACAGACTTTTGCTCCTGATGGAGCCTATGCTGCTTTGGCTGAAGCGAAAGCAGAAGGAAAAATCGGATTTATCGGTGCAACAGCACACAGTGTTGACCCACTTAGCAAACTTGTTTATGAATATGGCGATAAAATTGATACCATTATGTTCCCATATAACATTGTAGAATTACAAGGTACTGAAATCCTAGCTAATGCACAAGCACGTGGCATCGGTACTATTGCTATGAAGCCTCTTGCTGGAGGCAATATCGACGACTATGACCTTGCGCTTAAGTTCCTTGCAGCCTGTCCTGTCATTGATATCTCCATCCCTGGTATGGGCGATGCAAATGAAGTTATTAAAAACGCAGAAGTGTGGAAGAACCTTGCCCCACTTACGGAAACCGAACTAGCTAAAACAGAGGTCATTCGCAAAGAATTAGGTCAGACATTCTGCCGTCGCTGCGGCTATTGTGCACCATGTTCCGTGGGAATTGATATCCCGACGAACTTCTTATTTGTAAATTATTTACGCAAATACGAAGGCCTTGCCGATTGGGCGCGCATGCGCTATGCTGGATTCCAAAAAAGCGCTGCTGATTGTATCGGATGTGGAAAATGTGAGCCACGATGCCCATATGACTTACCTATTATTTCCATGTTAAAAGAGGTTGCTAAAGAGTTTAGTGAGTAGATCAAACTAGATATAAAACGGAGTAGGAAGATAGCTGATTAGCTATTCCCTACTCCGTTTTGTTACTCATCGCATATATTATCGTTCCATTACTTTTTCTAATATCTTCTCCGCACTACAGTCTGTCCCTCAAGTCTTTATCACTTTCTTCTTGAATACAATCCCATTTACATTCAGAAATACCACCAACGATTCCATCTGAATGTAATTTGATAGCTTATTGACGCACTATTCTTTTCCCATATAATTACTTGTCTCGTGCAATATTTCGAGAATTTCTTCTGTACTACTTTCTACTCCACATTCCAGAATAATTCTATACATTTCTTCAATGTCTTCTCTTTTACACTCAAGTTCCTCCGAAATCGTGTCTAAATCTTTTGCTTTTTGCGCTTTTTTTATAACAAGGTTAATTCGCTCTCGCTCAATCCCACGCTCAATCCCCTCTTCAATTTTTAATTGGTCACGCATCTGTTGCATCATAAATTCTCGCCTCCAATTCTGGTTGTTTTTCACTGTGTTTGCCTCTTGTTTTAACATCTGTACAAATTCATTATCACTTTCTTGACCGCTTACATATTCAAGAAATGCTCGTATATCTTCATTTGCTTCACCCATGAATCCTGTCGCATTTAGGAATATTTTCTTCGTTCCG
>JAWXVA010000117.1:0-7637 GCA_044425815.1 Eubacteriales bacterium | reverse complement strand
AAAGAAGATTTATATAAAGAATACCCAGATGAAAAACTTGAAAAAAAGGTTGAAAGACTTACTGAAAAGTTTACGGAGTTACACGGTTTATATAATGATGAAGTTTTTAAAGATGGGTTTAGCTTAGGAGTGCAACTAATTATCGAAGCATACAAAAACGATTAAAATAACAAAAACCTAAAACGCAGATGAAAAGTCTGCGTTTATTTTTTAGGGAAAGGAGTGTATATGTTAGGTTTTGAATTGATATTTGGTGATGCAATGGATCAGCTTATTGAGTGGATGTATGGCCAAACAGTTGGGTTTTTCTCGGCTTTTTTTGCACTTTTAGGTGATATGGGAGCTGAGTTATTCGATATATCAGCCATACAATCTATTCTTCTGTTCTTCTCATATTTAGCGTGGACATTATATGTAGTCGGTTTAGTTGTAGCAGTTTTTGAAACAGCAATCGCCTATCAAAACGGACATGGTAATATATCAGGCTTAGGACTAAACGCAATAAAGGGTTTTATGGCTGTGTCTATATTAACAACAATGCCAGTCGAACTATATAAGTTGTCGGTAAATTTACAAGAAACCATAATTGCAGGCATAACTGGGTACGGAACAGGACTTACGGAAATTTTAGATAATATGGTAATCAGCTTTGGAACAACAACAGCTGAAGGAATGGCTTCTGCTATGTTTGACAGTTTAAGCTATGCAGCTACACCATTCGTAATATTATTCTTAATTATAATGTTTGGATATGCAGTGCTTAAAGTGTTCTTTGCAAACTTAAAACGTGGTGGGATTTTGCTAATACAAATATGTGTTGGCTCGCTTTATGTGTTCTCAATCCCACGTGGAAATGTAGATGGATATATTGGTTGGTGTAAAAAGATAATAGCACTTTGTTTAACAACATTCTTACAAACAACAATTTTAACTTTAGGTATGTTAATCCTACTTGACAGTCCAATTATAGGCATAGGCTTAATGTTGTCAGCTGGTGAAGTTCCAAGAATCGCTGAAACATTCGGACTAGACACCTCAATGAAATCACCAATAATGCCAGCTATTCACGCAACACATACAATTGTAAACACATCAACATCCATAGCAAAAGCTGTGGCAAAGTAAGGAGAGATTAATATATCGAATTTAACTATGGGTTCGCTTTTTGATGGTATTGGTGGGTTTCCACTTGCAGCAATTCGAAATGGAATCGAACCAGTTTGGGCATCAGAAATAGAGAAATTCCCAATTGAAGTAACAAAGATAAGGTTTCCTAACATGCACCATGTTGGAGATATTACAAAGTTAAATGGTGCAACTTTGCCTCCTGTGGATATCATCACAGGAGGCTCGCCCCTGCCAAGATTTATCGGTTGCCTCAGGTAATAGAAAAGGTTTAGCAGGAGAACGAAGTGGTCTATTTATGGAACAAATTAGAATAATAAAGGAGATGAGAAATGCCGATGTGTTACGAGGTCATACAGCTGAGTCTATTCGACCAAGATTCATGCTCTGGGAAAACGTCCCCGGAGCCTTCTCCTCCAACGGTTACAAAGACTTCCAAGCGGTTCTCGAAGAAACCGTCAGAATTGCAGATAGCAGACTATCAGTGCCTAGACCTGAGACCAGGTCATGGAAATCTGCTGGGTGCATACTGGGAGATGAATTCTCACTGGCTTGGCGCGTATTGGATGCTCAACACTGGGGTGTCGCCCAAAGAAGAAAACGTATCTTTCTTGTCGCAGATTTTGGAGGTTTCACCGCTTCCAAAATACTATTTGAGCAAGACAGCTTGTTTGGGAATACTCCGCAGAGCCAAAGCGAAGGAGAAAATATTGCCACCACAACTGGAGAAAGCACTAAAAATTCAAGCAGAACTGGAATAGAAGAATCGACTGCTTTTCACATAAATCAACGTGAAGAAGTCATAGACTTGAATGGAATATCAGGTGCTTTGATGGCAACTCGAACAATGCAGATGCAAACATTTATAAAAGAACCATTCTACTGCCTTTGCGACCAAGGTGGACAAAGAATGGATATATCCGATAATTTAACAGGCACATTATTGGCGTCAAATGGTCATGTTCCAATAGTAATGGGTAGCAGTCAGCCAAACGCTGAAATATGCTTGAATTTATCACCAACTATAACTTCATCAAGTGGTAGCGGAGGGAATAATACACCGTTACTTTTTGAGAATAATGCTTGTGATGCAAGATACAAAGGACCACTTCAAGTTGCACCAACACTAGCCGCCCAAATGGGTACTGGGTTTTCTGTACAGGATATACACGATAGTAATTCACACGATACAGAAGAATGATTACTGTTATTGCAATACACCTATTTGTTATAATTAAAAGATAATAAATAATAGGAGGTTTTGCAATATGCAGACAAAAAAAGAAGTTTATCGTGTCGTTAAGTTTCGATTTAAACGATATGATGGCACAGATTTTGAGAGGTATTTAATAGTTAAAAATCATATACCTCTCTTTCGTGTGAATCAGTGGTTAGAAATTAAAGGAATGAGGAAATCCACAACTGGTAGAGAATATGCCAAGAAGCTATCAGTATTTTTGAATTGGCTTGATAGAAAAAATATGAGCTATGAGAATGCTACCAATAAGGAAGTGAGGCAGTTTTTACATTCACTGATATTTGGTGACTTAAAAGATAATAAAGTTTTATCTTTGCAATCAAGTGTAAGCACTTCTACACTAAATAAATATATAGCTGTAATAACTAAATTTTATGTTTGGTTAGATGAAATTGTTTCAACAGAGATGGTTTTCAAGAAAAAGAATGCTAATGCTAACAAATCATATTTTTATGGACAAATATATTCATATGAATATAAATATCTTGTAGATAGTTATGCTTCTATGTTAAAGCCAAGCAAAGAGTATACAAAATGGTATGATGAAAAAACAAAACTAGCTTTAATTAATAATTTTCTAACGTTAAGAGATGAATCTGTTTTTAGGCTAACTTTAGAAGGTATGAGGATTGATGAAGTTTTAAGCGTAACATTAGATAGTTATAATCCAACAGAAAAAATAGTTCAACCTACACGTTCTAAAGGTAGAAAAAATGCTACATCAATTAGTAATCAATTGAGAGTTATTGCGTTGCCTTCAGATACTTGCAAAATTATCAATCGATATATACAAACTGAACGATTTGATGCAGAAATTCAAAGTCAAAAACTAAGACAAAATCTATTTATCAATCTAAATCAAGGAAAATTTCAAGGTGAACCACTTAAATATCGCAACTATTTAAAAATACTTAAAAGTTGTGCAAAAAGAGCAGGCTTAGATGAGAATAAAATTCGCACACATAATGGTCGCAGTACAAAAACTATGGAATTTTTAGAACATCAAGCCCTTTACCCAGAAGATAATATTACCGATATTGCTATTTTAGAAAGTATGGGATGGAGAAATCCTTCATCAATAAATAGTTATAGAGATCATAACAACCAGATAATAGCTAAAACTGTGATGGAAAAGCTTCATAGAAAGAGAGAATGTAATGATTAGAAATCATAATATACCTCTTTCAAAAGAGGTAAAGGAAAAAATAATAGAACTTATGAAAAGAAATGAGTCTTTATCTGAAATCAGTAAAGTGGAAACAAATTATCGATTGATTAAATATTTGATAGAAGATATACCATTTTTAGAAAAATACATTAAAGCAATGGCTAAAAAATTCACAGAAAATAGACTGCAGATTTCTGATACAGCTTTATTTAGAAGTATATCGCATAGTAAAAAATTGAGTGTTCTTAGATATTATAATGAAAAATTTGTAGACATATTACAGAAAATCACGCAGGAAGAGAAGAAAAAACAGAGAAAGAAATTCATATCTGAAAATCACTTGCAGATTAATATAGACAATGATATCTGGAGAATTTATGGAATGTATGGTGGTAGCTTGAGGAATGAAACTGCTGATTTTAGAACAATAAATTCTCCATCATTAAGATTAGAGGTAAAACATTATTTTTGCTATAAATTCAAATATTCTAATAAAGTCAATTTATCTACATTCTATGCTATGAAAATTGCAATTAATGTTTTGTTAAATATAAAACCAGAAATTCATTATTTTGCAGATATAACAGAAACCGATGTTAGAGAATTACTCCTTTTTTTAGAAACTAAGTATAAAAAGAATAGTGGTGAAAAACTTTCTGAATATAGTATAGCAAAATCAATCAATAGTTTAAATAATATAAATTCATATCTTATGGGGGCTTTTAGAAATGAAAAAATTCGTTCTCCAATACCACATGTAAATCCATTTGAAAATTTTATTTTTCACAATTTGCGTAAATATACAAAGACTACTGAATCAATTCCAGAAAGTATAGTTTATCAAATGGATATACATTCGATTGAATTATCTAATGTCAATAAACTAATTTATGATATATTTACAAATACAGGACTTCGTTTAAAAGAAGTATATTTTCTGGAAGAAGATTGTATTGAAGATTCACGTTATGATAATGTATATCAGCTGAAATATAAACCACATAAAGTTTTATCTTCGAGAAAAGCAAAAGGACTTGATGAGTGTCAAAGAGTTATGATAACACGAGAACTAGCAAATAAAATAGACAATTACATTTCATTAACTGAAAACAAGAGAGCTATTTCAGGTACAAAATATATCTTTTTAAGCGACAGACCTAAGTGTGAAAATATAGTCATGGATTCTCAACCATTTATAAAAAGTGTTAAAAGTTTAATAGTTAAACACAATATATGTGACGATGATGGAAATTTATGGAAGTTTAGTGTAAGGCAATTAAGAAAAACTTTAGCAGTAAAATTAATAGAACAAGGCGCTACAACTGCTGAACTAGCATATTGGCTTGGGCATATGTGTAGTGATACCGCTGACAGATATTATGCAGAAGTACGAAAAATGAAATTAGCTGAACTAAACACACAATTTTTTAAAGAAAAATTTGATATATTACTATCCTCTGAGCAGATGGAGTCATATACGGAAGAAGAAAGAAAACTTCTATATACTGATTTTAGATTAGAATATAGACGAGTTGAATTAGGATTTTGTTTGCATAAATCTCTGGATGAAGTATGCCCGTATCGCAATAGCTTGTACAACTGTATAAATTGTAAAAATCTATGTACTGGACGTAAATATTTATCATATTGGCAAGAATTATTTGATCAACAAAAGTATATTTTCAATAAGTTGGTGGAGTCATATACTAAATCGCAAATATATGATTATACAGAATATATGGAATACAAACAAGAGTACAAACTTCTTGTAAGTTATCAAAGTATAGTTTCGACTATTGAGAATGGTGGTGTAGTTGATGAATAATGCAAGTATTTTACAATGTTTTCAAATGACGAAAGAACTTGAATATATAAAGTTTATCGAAACTTTAGGCAATGATATTTGTTTTGATGATGATAAATGGGTATGTGATATATTTATTCGTGCTCCCTCTATGAAGCGAAATTTGGTAACATTATACTTTAATGGAATTCCAAAAGAGTATAAATATATGGTCAAATACTTTTCAGCAATAGCACTAATAAACGGTAAGGCTATTGCGACAGTTAAAACATACATTTGCGATCTTATTAGATTTTTCAAATTTATGAGCATTTATGAAAATAATCATGAGTTGACAACTTGCAATGAACATACTGTGACAGCATTTTATCAGTACTTGGAAAATGGCGTTCTTTCGGAGAGCTCGAAAATAGGAGTTTGGTCATCTATTAAAATGTTTTTTAAAACAATGAATGGTTGGAATAACGAAATTCTCAGAAATCCATTTGAAAACTCACCATATATAATGCAACGTAAGTTTGATATGAAATATATTCCACCAAATGTAGCAAATAGATTAGATGTAATATTTAAAGATGAAAATTTACCTCTTCACATGCGTTGCGCGTATTGGATACTTCGCTTAATTCCGTCTCGTGTAAGCGAAGTTACAGGAATAAGAATAGATTGCTTAAAAAGATATAGCGAAAATTATGTGCTATTTATTCCAACTTGGAAGCAAAATGGTGGACATCAAGAACCGATATTAAGGAGTATTCATTTAGAAGATACGGGTATTAGTGGTTATCTAATTAAATTAATAAAAGAGCAGCAAAAGGTAGCAAGAGAAATTCAACATCATTTTGTAGATGATCAAAAAGGTGCATTGTTAAGCTATAGACAGTCTTTTGATAAAAATGGAAAGATTTATAAATACGGAAATAGTTATTATGTTGTCACAAAATACTATATTAATGCTTATTTCAAAAAGGTTTGTAACGAGCATAAAATTGTAGATTCTGACGGTAATCCATATAAGGTAACATCTCATCAATTTAGGCATAATGGAATTACAGATAGGCTCGCAAGTGGGTTTACTATTGCTCAAATAAAAGAAATTACTGACCATCATGGCGATTCTATGATCTACAACTCGTATAATCACTTGAACTTACAGCCCGAAACTATTATAAAGCAACAGAAATATTTACACAAAGAAGATGTATCGACAGATAAAAAATATATTTTATTTGCTGGAAGAATACTTAATATGGATGAACAACTTGAAAAAAGATTGTTGAAAAATCCTCGTGCTCACAAAGTTAGAGGTGGGATTTGCAGTGATATTACAGGTTGTAAGAGTGATATTCTAAACTGCTTAAGTTGCAAATACTTTGTACCTGATAAAGAACAAGTAGAATATTACAAGGAACAAATTATAGCTTGGAAAGATAAATCTTTGAAATTTAGCAGTTTTCCTTTAATAAAAAACACTGCTGATAAAAATATAAAATTATATGAAGAAATATTAGAAAGTCTTGATGAGGTGAAATTAAATGCAACATAAAACACTACCTAAACATTTGTTGGACAAGCAAGAATCAGAACGCAATAAAACGATTTTAATGATTGAAAAGGCAATTATTGAATTGAAATCACAAGGATATGATATCAAAATAAAAGATATTATAGAGGTAACAGGACTATCTCGTTCATTGTTTGCAAAACCGCATGTTCGAAAAACATTAATAGAGTATGGCATTATACAAATTAGTGATGAGTTGCCAAATGATATTTATGTTAAAGCAGAAGCTAATACAAAGCTAAAATTAGCAGAAAAAGAAGGATATATTAAAAGATTACAATTCGAAAATGAACAACTTAAATACGAAATTGAGGTTTTAAGAGGTGAACTTCACTTGATGATGCATAAAGAAAATAATGCAAACAAAATTGAGTTTTAATTGAATTAGAAATTACACAGCTGAGAGTAGAAACTCAGTTGTGTTTTTTTATAACAAAATGTATGGAAAGGACAAATTTAATTATGAGTAGCAAGGAAAAAATTATTCCAGAAAAAAGAGATTTATTGTTTGAAAATCATGCACGTGACTGCCGATATAGTGGACCATTAAAAGTTTCGCCTACGCTAACGGCAACAATCGGAGAAGGAGGTAATAATGGGCCAATAATTTTAAATTGTAAGAATGAAAAATCATGTGATAACAATGATGTAGAAGGAAGTGATACAATCGTGTCAACAGAAAAGTACAGAAAAACTGGGGGGGGTAATATTCCTTTGG
>JAWXVA010000116.1:0-7656 GCA_044425815.1 Eubacteriales bacterium | reverse complement strand
TTGTCCATGAGTTGGATATAAATAGGTCTACTATTGTCGATTTCCCATGCCACATAATCACCTCGATTCTGAAAAAAATAATATAGTATTAAAATAATTGTATTAACATTATAATACAATTATAGTGACGAAAGTGTGAAAAGTCAAGCAGGGACTAGAATTACATAAATTCTATATTGTTGAGAACTCATAGATATGCTAAAATGATATGATAAATTGTTACAGTTTAAGAGGAGAAATCATGAGAAAATTATTAGAGACAATTACAGTAGTAATGGAAGAGGCTTTTGAGAAGGCAGGATATGATAAAAGTTTTGCAAAAGTTACTTTATCAAATAGACCAGATTTATGTGAATACCAATGTAATGGAGCGATGGCTGCAGTTAAGGCTTATAAAAAAGCTCCAATTATGATTGCGAACGATGTGGTATTACAATTACAAGATAATGTATATATGAGTGAAGTAATAGCAGTGAATCCAGGTTTTATTAATATAAAGTTGGCAGAGAGTTTTGTAGCTACTTATATTAATGAAATGAGAGTATCTGAAAACTTAGGCGTAGAGATGCCAGAACACCCAGAGACGATTATGTTGGATTACGGCGGGGCTAATGTTGCAAAACCACTTCACGTTGGGCACCTTCGTACTGCAATTATTGGAGAAAGCCTTAAGCGTATTGCGAAATTCATGGGACACAATGTTATCAGTGATGTGCATCTTGGTGATTGGGGTCTTCAAATGGGGCTTATTATAGTAGAATTACAAGAGAGAAAACCAGAATTAGTGTATTTTGATGATGCATTTGAGGGAGAATATCCAGAAGAGGCACCATTTACAATTAGTGAGCTAGAAGAGATTTATCCAACAGCAAGTGGAAAGTCAAAGAATGACGTAGAATTCAAAGAAAAAGCAATGGCGGCGACATTTGCATTGCAGAATGGACATAGAGGTTTTACTGCAATTTGGAATCACATTATTAAAGTGTCAGTTACAGACTTGAAGAAAAACTACGGTACGTTAGATGTGGATTTTGATTTGTGGAAAGGGGAGTCAGATGCGCAACCATATATTGACGGTTTGGTATCGCTTCTAAAAGAAACAGGGCTTGCACGTATGGACCAAGGTGCATTAGTAGTAGATGTACAAGAAGAGACAGATACGAAAGAAATTCCACCATGTATGATTCTGAAATCGGATGGAGCCTCACTGTATGGAACAACCGATTTGGCGACACTAATCGAGAGACAGCAAGATTATCAACCGAATAAAGTAGTATATATCGTCGATAAGAGACAAGAATTACACTTTTTGCAAGTATTTAGAGTAGCAAAGAAAGCAGAAATCGTACCAAAAGAAACGGGTCTTACATTCTTAGGATTTGGAACCATGAATGGAAAAGACGGAAAACCATTCAAAACACGTGACGGCGGCGTTATGCGACTAGAACATTTTATCGGAGATATATGCCAAGGCATGTATGATAAGATACAAGAGAATCGTACGATGGATGAAGAAGAAAGCAGAAAAATCGCACAGATTGTTGGACTCGCAGCGATTAAATATGGAGACTTATCGAACCAAGCAGTGAAAGATTATGTGTTTGATGTAGAGCGATTCACTTCCTTTGAAGGAAATACAGGACCATATATTTTATATTCTATCGTAAGAATTAAATCTATTCTTAATAAATATATTGAAAGTGGAGATACTGTGGATTTAGGCGTAGTCCTTCCAGCTAAAACAGAAAGTGAAAAATCTTTGATGTTAGAGATTGCCAAATTTAATCAAGTGATGGAAACAGCACTTGCTGAATTAGCACCACATAAGATTTGTGCATATATCTACGACTTATCGAATGCATTTAATCATTTTTATCATGAAACAAAGATTCTTAGTGAGGAAGATGAAGCAAGAAAAGCAAGTTATATATCCTTGTTAGAAACTACCAAAGTAGTACTAGAACAAAGTATTGAATTATTAGGGTTTGAAGCACCAGAAAGAATGTAGGGTATCTTAATGAATAATCAAATACCAAATATGTCAGATTTGAATAATAATAGACAGATAAAGCCACGACCATTTTATATATTCGCCCCATTGGTGATAAATTATTGTGTGTCTATAGTGGTGCAACTGATTTTTACGATTGTCCTTTTTATAGGCGTTTTTACAAATTATGCGCAAGAATCAGTAGAGTTCCAAGAATTGTTAGTGATGGCAGAGACGGAAACAGAAATTAGTTCAATGGAAGAAATAGAGGCGATGATGTCGACAGAACTAACAACAGAATTAACAAATCAGTTGTTAGAAGCAGTGACGGATCATATTGCATTACTGACTATTCTTTGTGCAGTAGCAACGATTCCAGTGTTCTTGTATTTGATGAAGAAAGATAAAGCATATTTTCAATTACTAGGAGTTCCTAAACGATCAAGAGTGTCGTATGGGAGATACCCAATATTGGTAGTGGGGAGTATTGCATTATGTATTGCGTTAAATAATATTTTGACATTAAGCCAATTGGCAGAAATTAGTGTTGGATATCAAGAAGCTTCGGACAGCCTATATTCAATTAGCTTCCAAATGCAGATATTAGGTTTGTGTATTATTACACCGATAGCGGAAGAACTAGTATTCCGAGGTGTGATTTATAATCGAATTAAATTGTATTTTAAGCCAATGAATGCGATGTTAGTAAGTGCAATGATTTTTGGCCTTTATCATGGGAACTTGGTACAGATGATTTATGGCGGCACTTGCGGATTTGTATTGGTGTGGATGTATGAGAAATTTGGATCCCTTAAAGCACCGATATTAGCACATATATGCTTGAACTTGACATCGGTTGTCTTGACTCAATACGAAGCGTTTGTGTGGATGTTTAGCGATCAAATACGAATGACTGTCGTGACAGTACTTAGCGCAACGCTAGCAGCATTGATATATGTTATGATAGAAAATATGGAAAGAAAAAATCTGGAGACTATATAGTTTCCAGATTTTTGTTGGATAAATATCATATTCTATTTAGCAGGTAAAATTTCTACCCAGTATCCATCAGGGTCGTTGATGAAATAGATTCCCATAGATTCATTTTCAAAACAGACACAATCCATTGCCTTATGTTTTGCTAAAGATGCTTCGTAATCATCAGTTTGGAGTGCAAGATGGAATTCATTGTCACCTAGGTTATAAGGACGATCCCAATCACGCAGCCATGTAAGTTCTAATTGATGTGGTGCTAATTCGTTACCAAGGTATACAATAATAAAGCTACCATCAGGGGAATCTAATTTTCTCTGAACTTCTAAATCAAGAGCTTCTTTATAGAATGCTAGTGACTTTTCTAAATCTCTTACATTAAAATTATTATGAATAAATTTGTATGTCATAAATCCTCCTTCGACACAATAGGTGTTTTAAATTTACTAGGTTAGTATATCAGAATCTTAAGAAAAAAGGAAGTTTTGCCGAAAACATTGCAAAAAAGGGAGGGATAAGATAATATGAACATAGATATTGTTGAATTGTGTCACAAAATTTGAACAATATATGAATAAAATGTAAAAATAAAGTACATATTTTGCTGTAACTGAAATAGCGGTAAAGTTGGGAGTTGCGCAGCTGAATTGTAGCGAAGAAGTTAGATGTAGCAAAAATTGGAAGTGAAAAAATACTTGAATTGAGAAGAAAAATGTTGTATTCTACCCTAGAATGTCGGAAGACAATGTTCAAATTAAGGAGACTAATATATGAGAAAAAATAGAATCTGGAAGTCATTAATGGCGGTAGTACTTATGTGTTCTTTGATTACACCAACAGTTTACGCAACGAAGACTAGTGATGAATTGAAAGAAGAACAAGCAGCTGTAGAAAGTGAAGTGAGCAGTCTGCAAGCAGAATTAGAGGCTACATTAGCTAGAATTGATGAGTTAGAGGCTAGTATAGAAACCAAAGGAATAGAGATAGAAACAGCAGGGCAAGAATATGAGGCGGCAGTTATTAATGAAGAAGAACAATATGCAGCAATGAAGGTTCGTATTCAGTACATGTATGAGCAAAGTTCCTCTACAGCTACTATAGAGAATATACTGCAGTCGAGTTCCATTTCTGATATGCTTAATAAAATGGAATATGTAAACTCAGTATACGATTATGATAGAGATATGCTAGAAGAGTATGTGGCGATTAAAGAAGAAGTTGCAGTGAAGCAAGAAGTTCTAGAGACTGAGTTAGTTGAACTAGAGGTGTTAGAAGAAGAGTGTGCAGCAGAGAAAGCGTCACTTGCTGCGACGATTGAAAGTAAACAAGATGAAATTGATAGCTTAGATATTGAAATACAAGAAGCTATAGAAGCAGAGGAAGCAGCGGCAGCAGCGGCAGCAGCGGCAGAAGCAGCGGCGGCGGCAGCAGCAGCGGCGGCAGCAGCACAAGCACAAGCTGAAGCAGAAGCGAATGGCACGACAAGTGATTCTAGTACTTCAACGAACACAACGATTAGTAGCAATTCAGCAGTAGTAAATGCGGCGATGACATACATAGGTGTTGCTTATAAATGGGGTGGTACATCTTACAGTGGAATTGATTGTTCAGGGCTAACACAAGCGGCTTATGCGGCATGTGGCATTAGCATTCCAAGAACTTCATCAGAACAGAGAAATAGTGGGTATACAGTAGGATACAGTATATCAGATGCTTCACCAGGAGATATTTTATGCTATAGCGGACACGTTGCTATTTATGCAGGAAATGGAATGATGATTCATGCACCAAGTTCAGGCTATACAGTATGTTTGACAACAGCAAGAACAAGTGGACTTCTAAAAGTAGTAAGATTCTAAATAGAGAGCAAAAGGCTATGTTTCAAGAGAGATGGAACATAGCCTTTCGTTTGCTTAGAGAATCGTGATTTAAATTCTGGTTAAATTCTATATCTACATGGAGAAAAAGTACTTGAATCCATATGTATACTATGCTATAATTCAAGGGTCGCAAAAAAGCACGTATGTGGTTATCCTGTCAAGGTGCTGAGTATTTCAGTTGAGCAGGAGCAGAAGCATACGGAAGAAAAAAACCAAAATGGAGGAAAATAACATGGGCGTTATTTCAATGAAACAATTATTAGAAGCGGGTGTTCACTTTGGACATCAAACAAGAAGATGGAACCCTAAAATGGCTGAGTACATCTATACAGAGAGAAATGGTATTTATATCATTGACTTACAAAAATCTGTAGGAATGGTTGACGATGCATATAAAGCAATCGCAGAATACGCAGCAGAAGGTGGTACAGTTCTTTTTGTTGGAACTAAGAAACAAGCTCAAGATGCTATCAAATCAGAAGCAGAGCGTTGTGGAATGTTCTACATCAACGAAAGATGGCTTGGAGGAATGCTTACAAACTTCAAAACTATCCAAGGAAGAATTCGTCGCTTAAAAGATATCGAAAGAATGTCAGAAGATGGTACATTTGATGTATTACCTAAAAAAGAAGTAATCGAAATTAAAAAAGAATGGGTTAAATTAGAGAAAAACTTAGGCGGAATTAAAGATATGAAGAAAATTCCAGACGTTATCTTTATCGTAGATCCTAAGAAAGAAAGAATTTGTATCCAAGAAGCACATACATTAGGAATTCCACTAGTAGGTATCTGTGATACAAACTGTGATCCTGAAGAATTAGATTTCGTAATTCCAGGTAATGATGATGCTATCAGAGCTGTTAAGTTAATCGTGGCTGCTATGGCAGATGCTGTTATCGAAGTAAACCAAGGAACAGCAATTGATGACGTAGCAGAAGCTATGGTAGAAGAAGTTGCAGAAATGGTTGAAGAAGCTTAAGAAGTAACACATGGATGCTTCAACCTTATAGGTTGAAGCATTTTTTTAAGGTAAGAATGCAAATATACAAAAATTAATCTTATGGAGGAAAAAATCATGGCTATTACAGCAAGTATGGTAAAAGAATTAAGAGAATTATCTGGCGCTGGTATGATGGATTGTAAAAAAGCGTTAAATGAAACAAACGGAAATATTGAAGAAGCAGTAGATTATTTAAGAAAGAACGGACAAGCGAAAGCTGAGAAAAAAGCAAGTAGAATCGCAGCAGAAGGTATTGTTAAGACAGTAATCAGTGATGATCACAAAGTAGCTGTTATGGTTGAAGTTAACTCTGAAACAGACTTTGTTGCTAAAAACGAAGAATTCCAATCATTTGTAGCAGATGTAGCAGATCAAATTCTAACATCAGATGTAGCGGATGTAGATGCATTATTAGTATCAGATTGGAAAGCAGAAGCTGGCAAGACAGTAAGCGAAGCTTTAGTAGAAAAAGTAGCTAGAATTGGTGAAAAATTAACAATTAGAAGATTTGTTAAAGTAGAAGCTAACGATGGTTGTGTAGTTGGTTACATCCACGGTGGTGGTAAAATCGGTGTTCTTGTGAAAGCTACAACAGATGTTGTAAATGACGAAGTAACAACATGTTTAAGAAACGTAGCAATGCAAGTAGCAGCTATGTCACCAAAATACGCATCTCGTGATGAAGTAGATTCTGAATATATTGCACACGAAAAAGCGATTTTATTAGAGCAAGCTAAAATCGAGAACCCAGAAAAACCAGAAAATATCATTGAAAAAATGATTATGGGTCGTGTAAATAAATTAATGAAAGAAGTTGTTTTATTAGACCAAGCTTACGTTCAAGATGGCGATATGACAGTTGCAAAATATGTTGAATCAGTAGCAAAAGCAGCTGGAGCAACAATGAAAGTAGATTCTTTCGTACGTTTCCAAACTGGAGAAGGTATTGAGAAAAAAGAAGAAAACTTTGCAGAAGAAGTAGCAAAACAAATGGGTAACTAATTTCTACCAATAATTAAAAGAGGGTTTCTAAAGACAGAAATACTGAAATGTATTCCGTCTTTGGAAACCCTTTTATTAATGTACAGAGCAAGTTATAGCGAATCATTTGTTAGATATGCAATACCTGTAGTGATAATAGCTTCCATGTGCCTTGCAATTTCCTCTACACTCATATCAAGGTCACCAGCCAACCATT
This sequence comes from Eubacteriales bacterium, assembly GCA_044425815.1. Lineage (GTDB taxonomy): Bacteria > Bacillota > Clostridia > Lachnospirales > Lachnospiraceae > CAUPWF01. The sequence goes on along the minus strand of JAWXVA010000116.1, from coordinate 595 downwards.
TCTCTAAAAGAGCGCAACAACCAGAACTTACAAATGTAAAATGAATGTCCATTTTCTGCAAAGACAGAATACCATCGTATTTACTATAGCTATTGAGGTAATGTGCTTTGCCGAGATTTAAGATTCTTTGGAAAAAAGTTTTGTCACCATTTGGCCCTAGGATAACGTAATAGAGCTCTTTATCTGTATGTACTAATTTGAAAATTTTCGTTATGATTGTATATGGCGTGAAATATTCGGCATCAGTAGAATCTAAAGCATTTTTAATGGATAAGAGTAACTCCTCTTCGAGTTGCTCTAATAAATCATGAAGATCTTTGTAGTTATTGTAGAAGGTTCCACGATTTATACCGGCTTCTACACAGAGCTCTTTTATTGTAATAGTAGCAAAAGGCTTTTCCAAGGCTAGAGAAACAAAGGCTTCTTGGATTAACATTTTGCTTATCCGTGTTCGATGATCGTTTACTTTCATTAAAATACCTCCTGGTAGGTCTTTGTGAACAATTGGTGAAAATTGGACATATATCCAAAATATGTTTAATAAAATCGTATGGAATAAAATTTGTCTATTGCATTACAACTTTCAAATCATTAT
>JAWXVA010000115.1:0-7772 GCA_044425815.1 Eubacteriales bacterium | reverse complement strand
GGGAATGCTAGAAAATCAAGGTAAGATAATTTAATAAGGGGGAGACGAATGATTAAATACAGGGGAGTATATGATTTAGAGACACCGAACGAAAATATTTTTGCGGAATTACAAAAACAATTAGTGGATGCACCACAAAAAATTGCTATGCATGCGACCATGCTAGTAGAGGATTTTGTAGAGGTGATATCAAAAGAAAATCCACAAGGAAGCATAGTTATTCAAGTTGAAAAAAAATTGGGTGAGACCTATGTTAAGTTATATCACAAAGGCAAGAAGTTTAATCCGCTGGAACAATACGAAGAATCTGTTTTAGAAGAGTGCGGAGAAGATGAAATTGAAGTTTCGCTTCACAATATCAGAAAGATGCTGTTACAAAGCTTTGAAGAAGGTATTTCATATCGGCGAAAAGGGTCAAGCAATGTAGTGTCTCTTAAAGTACATAGTGGAGCAACAAAGTCATTATATTTGAATATAGGAGCACTTATTTTAGCTGTGATTGTAGGACAGTTATTCCGTATGTACCTACCAATAGGAGTAAGTACATTTATTAACAATAATTTCTTTACACCAGTCAAAGATATATTTATGAATTTATTAAACTTAATTGTTGTACCAGTTGTATTTTTCTCGATAGCGAGTTGTATTGGGGGATTTAAGAACCTATCGGACTTGGGAAGAATAGGTGGCAAATCATTTGGGCTTTATATGTTTACTAGTTTTATGGCAATAGGCAGTGCAATTCTAGCATTTTTTATGTTGCCACCATTGACTTCTGGTGTGGATATTGGAACGGAAACAGTTACAGAAGTGTCATCGGTAGAATTGTCATTGGTAGATACGATAACAGGAATAATTCCATCTAATATCATAGCCCCATTTGTGGATGCCGATATGTTGCAATTGATATTTTTAGGATTACTTATAGGTGTGGGAATTACGATGTTAGGAGAAAAAGGGAAAGTCCTTTCAGAGTTGATTGATACCTCAAACGAATTGTTTATTAAGATAATGGGACTATTTATTAAATTTATGCCAATAGCGACATTTGCAACGGTAGCAAGTGTTGTGTGGGATTTAGGCTTAGAAATTATGATTTCATTAATAGGACTTATAGCATGCTTCGCGCTAGGACTCTTCTTTATGAGCATGGTTTATATGCTTTTAGTGGTTGTGTTAGCTAGAAAAAATCCAATCCCAATGTTCCGTAAAATTATTCCTTTGCTCGTGACAGCATTTTCTCTTAGTAGTTCGAATGCTACGCTGCCAACTACGATGGATACATGTCAGAGCAAATTAGGAATTGATTCAAAAGTTAGTTCGTTTACCTTAGCACTTGGTGCAACGATGAACATGGATGGAACCTGTATTTATACTATGGTAGCCTCATTATTTTTAGCGAATGTATATGGACTTGAAGTTACGACACCGATGTTGATATCCTTGTGTGGAGTAGTCTTGGCATTATCAGTAGGTATGCCAGGCATGCCAGGATCTGGATTGATTGCGATATCAATGGCAGCAGTACAATTAGGTTTACCAGCAGATGCAATAGGATTAGTAGTGGGGATTGATCGACTCGGAGGAATGCTTCGAACGATGAGCAATGTGTTGGGAGATGTATCAGTTACCACGGTTGTAGCACAATCAGAAGGATTATTAAACGAAGAGGTTTATCTAAAGTAAAACATAAAAATATATCAGCGATTATGAATGAAAATGATTAGTGAGGAAAAATATGAAAAAAATATTACTAGGCTTAGGTTTGTTTTTAACGATTTCATTATCGACAGTAAGCACTGTCTCGGCAGAATCCTTATCGAATGAAGATCGTGTTCCTGTCTACTCAAGTGTCGAGGAGCTGGCAGGGCTAAATTGGGCAGTAGCGACAGGATCTAGTATGGATGGATATACGCAAGAATTCATAGAGGATCCAGAAATAATTTATTACAATACTATTGCGGATGAAATATTGGCGTTGACGTCTGGGAAAGTAGAAGCATTTCTTCAAGATGAGCCACTTGCGAGGGCTATGATTGTTGCAGAACCAAACATTTGTTATTTGCCAGAGTACTTAGTAGAAGATAGTTATGCATTTGCAACGCAAAAGGGTAGTGATGAACCATATATAGAAGAATTGAATCAGTTTATTACAGAGTATACAACAGGTGATAGTAAAGAAGCACTGGATGAAAAATGGTTTGGAAGTGATGACAGTATAAAAGTTTCTGGTAATCCAGAAGATTTAGAAGCGATTAATGGTACGATACGATTTGGTACAGTACCAGAAGTAGAACCATTTTCTTATGTGAAAGATGGCGAAATAGTAGGGTATGATATAGATGTTATCTATGAATTTTGCAAGGAATATGGATATGGACTTGAATTGGTAACCACGGATTTTAGTTCTATGATTACGGCGTTAGCTTCGGATATGTACGATGTCTTGGGTGGAAATATTACTGTTACGCAAGAACGAAGTGAAAGTGTAGACTTCCTTACTCCTACATATAATGGCGGATTAGTTGTAGTAGTATTGGTGGATTCGGAAGCGACTTACGGAAGCGATAGCGTAGAAGGGGCGAGTTTCTTTAGTGGCATTCAAGAAAGTTTTGAAAAAACCTTTGTTACAGAAGATAGATATTTGTTGATTTTAGAGGGTGTTAAAGTCACATTGATTATATCGATACTAGCTGCAATCTTAGGGACGATTCTTGGCTTTGGAATCTGTATGATGAAGCTTCGAAACAGTAAACTATTATCAACATTGGCGAATATTTACATTCGATTATTTCAAGGAATGCCGATGTTAGTTATCTTGATGATTTTTTATTATATAATATTTAATACATGGAATATTAGTGCTGTGGTAGTCGCGATATTGGCATTTGGAATGAACTTTGCAGCATATGTATCTGAGATGATGCGAACAGGAATTGAAGCGGTAGATAAAGGGCAGACGGAAGCTGCGTTAGCTATAGGATTTAGTAAGCAGAAAACCTTTATGAAGATTGTATTTCCACAGGCAGCAAAACACTTTTTGCCAATATATAAGGGGGAATTTATATCTCTGGTGAAAATGACTTCCATTGTAGGGTATATTTCTATACAGGATCTAACGAAAATGAGCGATATTATTAGAAGTCGAACATATGATGCGTTCTTTCCGTTGGTTTCAACTGCGATTATCTACTTTATTATTTCGTATATACTGACTATGATTATTACGAAGCTCCAAATGAATATAGATCCGAAAAATCGAAAGAGAGAACTGCCAGGTATTAAGTTAGAGGGCAAAACGAGTAATAGAAATCAAGGAGAGAAAACGTCTCAAAACAAAAAATCAAGTCCTCAAGTAGAGAGTGAAGGGCAGGAGATGATTTGTATCCAAAATCTCAAGAAAGTATATCCGAATGTCACACCGCTTAAAGATGTGAATTCGGTAATTAAAAAAGGAGAAGTCATTTCTATTATTGGGCCTTCAGGTACAGGGAAGTCAACGCTACTTCGGTGCATTAATATGCTAGAAACACCAACAGAAGGTAGCATTATCGTAGATGGAGAAGTGATTACAGCTAAAAATTGCGATATTTGTAAGGTCCGACAAAAAATGGGAATGGTATTTCAGTCGTTCAATTTATTTAATCACTTAATGATTATTGAAAATGTTATGATTGGTCAAGTAGAGCTTTTGAAAATTGATAAGCAAGAGGCATATGAAAGAGGTATGGAACTATTACGTATGGTGGGGTTATCAGAAAAAGCGTTTTCTTATCCAGATGAATTGTCAGGAGGGCAAAAGCAAAGAATAGCAATTGCAAGAACATTAGCGATGAATCCGGAAGTGATTCTGTTTGATGAGCCAACCTCAGCACTAGATCCAACGATGGTTGGAGAAGTATTATCAGTAATTAAGACATTAGCGCAGCAAGGACTTACAATGCTCATCGTAACGCATGAAATGAAGTTTGCAAAAGATGTATCTACACGTATGTTCTATATGGATGAAGGTGTGATTTATGAAGATGGAACACCTGAAGAAATATTTGAGCATCCTCAAAAAGAAAAAACTATAATATTTGTTAAGAGACTACGTACATATAGTAAGAATATTACTAACAAAGAGTTTGACTTTATAGAGCTGAATACTGAAATAGAAGAATGGGGTAGAAAACAATTTTTGGCTCAAAGAGAAATAGTGAAGATACAGTTGGCGTTTGAAGAAATAGTTATGGGACTTATTATAAATAAACTTCCACAAGAATTTGCAGTGGAATTTGTAACAAAATATTCTGAAATAGATGCAAGTATTGAGATTTCTATAGTATATGATGGAGCGGAATGGAATCCACTTGACGATACGGATGAAATTGCGATGAAGATGCTTAGCAAGATGTTTGCAGATATACAGTACAGTAGGAAAGAAGAAAAAAATATTATAGTTGTATATTTTTCTACATTGTGGGAAAATAGCAAGTAGAGGTGATAATTAATAAGCAAAGGAAAGAAAGGAAGAGAGAGATGTTAGAAAAATCATTAGTATATCCGATTGATAAAAAGATGGATTCGGCAGCTATTATTGTGTCCGTAGTAGAGGCTTTTTGTAAAAAAGTAGGGACAGCTAAGAAAGACGCACTTAGATTACATTTATTGACTGAGGAAGTACTTGGGTTGCTGAATGCGATTGTGTATGTAGAAGATGGTAAGTTCTTTATTGAAAAAGAAGGAAACGAATATAGAATTCAAGTAAGTGCAGTGGCAGATATAGACAGTGAGAAAAAACAAGCATTGGTGGAATCTTCTAGTGATGGGAAAAACGGATCATACCAAGGTGTGTCAGGAAAGATTTTTAGCGTTGTAGATTCATTGTTCACAAAAGAAGGTTATGGAGCGATGGCACTTGCAGCAATAGATAGACAAATGTATGGAAATACATTACCTGTTTGGTCACTTGCTCAATATTATGAAGAAACGAAAGAAAATAAAGAAGAGTGGGATGGTCTTGAGCGTTCTATCTTACTTAAGATAGCAGATGATGTTCTTGTAAGCACAAGAGGAGAAAGTGTGCAGATAACAGTTGTGAAATCTTTTATTAAAAAAAATTAATTATAATCTAGGAGGGCGAAGAAATGAAATTAAATACAAAAGTAAACGGAACAGAGGTTATTATTGCGATGGAAGGTAGACTAGATACTACTACATCACCAGCACTAGATGCTGAAATTAATGGGGTAATTGATGGGACAGCATTATTGGTATTGGATATGGAAGAATTGGAGTATTTATCGTCTTCAGGACTTAGAGTTATTTTAAGTGCACAAAAGAAAATGACGAAGCAAGGCGAGTTCATCATCAAGAATGTGAATGAAATTATTATGGAAATCTTTGAAACAACAGGTTTTAGTGATATCTTGACTATTGAATAAAAGGATTAAAAATGAATCGACGTTGACTCGTTGAAATAAAAAAGAAGGGGTGAAGTAGAGAAATCTATTTTGCCCCTCCTTATTCAAAGGTCATTGAAGAAATAGGCGAAGTAGAGAGGATATTAAATGGCGAGTAGTAAATATTACGCAGTAAAAAAAGGGCAAACACCGGGGATATATCGAACGTGGGATGCTTGTAAAGCACAGGTGCATGGAGTGACGGGGGCTACGTATAAAAGTTTTAAGACAGAGAGCGAAGCTATTGAATACATGGGAGATGTTTTGAAAGTGCAATTGAAACAAACAGAGGAACCTATCTCTGGTGTTATCGCATATGTTGATGGAAGTTATAACAATGTGACGAAAGAATTCTCGTATGGTGTGATTATTCTGAGAGAAGGTCAGGAGTATGAATATGCTATGAAAATGAATGATCCAGAATTAGCAACCATGCGTAATGTAGCTGGAGAAATCAAAGGAGCAGAAGCAGCAATGCGCTATGCAGTAGAGCATAAATTACCAGGTATCACGATTTATCATGATTACGAAGGGATTTCTAAATGGTGTTTGAATGAATGGAAAGCCAATAAAGAAGTCACCAAGGCATATAAGGCATATTATGATAGTATAAAGGATACGGTGAATGTTCGATTCGTAAAGGTAAAAGGACATTCCAATGATAAATATAATGATGTGGCAGATAGATTAGCGAAAGAAGCGCTTGGAATTATATAGAAATAGTATTTAGGATATATAATTATGAATCAATATAAGGGAGTGTTGCGAAATAGGTGAGCAATCATCAGTTTCATACACTTCCTTTTTTGCTGCAATGTTATCTAATCACTACTATTCAGCCTGCGGCTGAATGAGATAGGATCACGCCAGCTAAATATAGCTGATGTGTCTAACAAAAAAGAACATATTAAAACTAGCTTTTCTCTGTTTTACAGTCTTTTTTCGTGATTTTGGTATTCTTAGACTGTAATGCCTGTTATTTCATATACTTATCTAGCCACTTAAATAAACAGATTTTTTTATCTATTCAGTGTGATATGTGGTAGTATTAAGAAAATACAGAGAAGAGCATCTTCAGCATTCCCTATAAAGAAGCACAGCTAGAACTGTACAATGCCATGAACAGAACAATACGTAGCACTCAAACAGTCTGGACTAGAAGGGGTTATACGTAAAAATTAATGAGGCAGATGATTGATTTTAAATCCAATTATCTGTCTCATTTTAGGTGGTGGGTAAATTATTAAATACGTTCGTACATTAACATCTCTTCTTTTAACCTAGCACTAAGTTCATCAGTTAATAGATTATCCGTTACGCGCCATTTCCAGTTTGTTCCGGTGGTAGAAGGTGTATTCATACGATCATACAAACCAAGAATATCTTGCATTTGAACGATGGTAAGATTGGAAACACTCATCCAAAGATTTCTCATAAATCCCCAATTATATTCTTCATCTTCATTCAAACGAAGATATGAAAATGCTTTTTGAACATCTTCTTGTGGGGCAGTTTTAATCCAATTCATTACAGTTTCGTTGTCATGAGTTCCAATATAAGCAACGCTGTTCTGGGTATAGCTGTGTGGTAGATATGAACCAGAATCACGAGTATCAAACCCAAATAATAAAACTTTCATCCCAGGGTACCCCGTTGCGTTTAGTAAATCTTTTACAGAATCAGTTAAAAATCCTAAATCTTCAGCAATGATATTCAAGTCGCCCAGGGTTGTTTTTACTGCATCAAATAGTTTGACTCCAGGACCTTTTTTCCAGAGTCCATTTTTAGCATTTGTAGCACCATAAGGGATAGAATAGTATTCATCAAATCCTCTAAAATGATCAATTCTTAATATATCAAACATGGAACATTGGATTTTAATTCGTTGCAACCACCAAGAAAAACCAGTTTCTATCATATAATCCCAATTAAACAAGGGGTTTCCCCACAATTGCCCATCTTCTGTAAAACCATCAGGTGGACATCCAGCGATTTCTATAGGTAGTAAAGTAGTTCTGTCTAATTGAAATTCCTGTGGATTTGACCATACATCTACGCTATCAAAAGCGACATAGATCGGTACATCACCAATTATTTGTACACCTTTTGAATTTGCATATGTTTTTAACAGATTCCATTGATGAAAGAATAAATATTGCAATCCTTTCCAAAATCGAATCTCATCTTGTAATCGATTTTGAGCATCTTCGATGGCACTATCTGTACGAAATCTAATATTATCATCCCAATTTTGCCAAGATTCACCGTTGTTTTCATTTTTTAATGCCATAAATAAGGCATAATCTTCAATCCAAAAACTCTGTTCTT
>JAWXVA010000114.1:0-7790 GCA_044425815.1 Eubacteriales bacterium | reverse complement strand
GCTTTCCTCTGTTTTACAGTCTGGTTTCGAGGTTTGGGGCTGCCGTGACTGTAATTCTCGCAATTTCTCCTTGGAATCCCTTCCAGTGCTGGCTTGTTTTTCTCTACTTTACAGTCTGGTTCTGAAGTTTTGGTCTTCCGTGACTGTAATTCCTGTAATTTCTCCTTGGAATCCCTTCCGTTGATGGCTTGTTTTTCTCTACTTTACAGTCTGGTTTCGAGGTTTGGGGCTGACTTGTTTCAAGTCCCTATAGCTTTGCGCCACTATCTCACGATAGTTTTACCAAGTGTTATTCTATTATTATATCTAAGCCAAACACTCATCTTGACTAATATTCGTATACTACCTTGTTCATCCATAAAAGTCAATAAATTGCTGGTAAATTATGGGTATTTATAGTTTTTTAATAATTTTATTTTGCTAAGGTGAAATGTATACTTGTTGTATTTTCTTGAAAATGATAGAATTTGTGTAGAGGAAATCTATACTTGTAAACAAGGTCTAAAGGAAGGAAGAAAAAGAAATGAAAGAGATTCAATTAAGTGATATAAACGGGGTAAGAATCGGGCAAGCACAGAATCTAGAAAGTGGTACTGGATGTACGGTTATTCTGTGTCCGAAAGGAGCCACAGCTGGTGTGGATGTCCGCGGTGGTGGTCCCGCTACTAGGGAAACAGACCTACTAAATCCCAAAAATATGGTACAACAGATTCATGGCGTTATGTTTTCTGGTGGAAGTGCATTTGGATTAGATGCAGGAAGTGGTGCCATGCAATATCTTGAAGAGCACAAATACGGATTTGAAATTCTAGATTTTCATATTCCTATTGTCTGTGGTGCTTCTTTATTTGATCTTACCGTAGGGGATGGCTCCATTCGTCCAGATAAACAAATGGGATATGATGCTTGTGTTGCAAGTGAAACCAATACGTATACAAATGGGAATTATGGTGCTGGAACTGGTGCGAGTGTCGGGAAAATGTCTCCGCTACTCCACAGTATGAAGACTGGCCAAGGCATGTATGGACTGCAAGCTGGCGAAATTCAAGTCTGTGCCTTTGTTGCTTTAAATGCAATTGGAAATGTTAGTGATGGCAATGGTTCTTACCTGGCTGGTATGTATCAAGACGATCAAATCGTAGATCCACTAGCGTTCTTTGAAGAAGCAATCACATCCACAGCCTCTTTACCTCAGGGAAATACCACCATTGGTTGTATCGTGACCAATGCTAAATTAGATAAAAGCCAATGTAATAAAATAGCTAGTATCACACATAATGGATATGCACTCAGTATCTTCCCAGTACATACCATGAGTGATGGGGACACTATTTTCGTCCTCTCCACTGGCGAAGTAGATGCTTCTGTCGATGCAATTGGCGTATTAGCCACTACTTGCATGAAAGAAGCAATCCACGTTGCCACGAAATCTAGCGAACCAGCTTACGGACTAAAAAGCTATCAATCATTTCTGTAATGAAACGTTATTTCTTTATGAATACGAAGGAGTTCTCGGTTGAGAGCTCCTTTTTGTAATGATAGCCCAAACGATTGAATCCCTTAATTTCTTCTACGTCCTCTATCCTATGCTCTGCCATAAAACGTACCATTTCCCCTCGCGCCATCTTGGCATAGGTTCCTTTTTGTACAACCTTATCATTTACGATTTCTCCAAAAATGCACGTAATATATCTATCCTGCTGGCGCAAATATTTCTCGATGCATATGGAATACTCTTTGGATGCCAAGTTGATAATCGTCTCTCCTGAAGCCGCATTTGATTCTCCTAATGTCGCATTTGAATCTCCACGATTTTGCTTCGTTTCTTGGTGCATTATTTCCCCTACTATTTCATCGTAAATACGGCGGTCCCAATAGTCATATAAATTTTTGCTTTGCTCCATCGGCAATTTTGCTTGCATCTCAAGACGATAAGGTGTCACCCCATCCATCGGACGCAGCACTCCATAAAAGCCTGAGATAATTCGTAAATGGTCTTGTATGTATTGAAGCATGGATTCCTCAAATACGGTTGGTGCCATATATTTGTACTGAATGCCTTCATAAGATAAAATAGCTGGTGTTAACTGTTCTTGTAAGTGCATCTGCTGAATACGTTCATAATTCTGCTTTGCTAGATTGTCGTTGCATTTCCACAATACTTGTAGCTCTTCTAGGGACATCCGCTTCATCGTATCTCGTATCTTCTCTGTATCCGCCAGAAAGCAAGGGAGTGCATGTGACTCTAACGTCTCAATATCTACGTTCATTTTCTTAGCTGGTGATATGATAATCTTCATCCTATTATATCTCTTCACCTTCTGCAAAACAGTGCATATGTAGCGGGCTCATCACACGTAGCCCTTCTGCCAACAGATAATCTGCATCTTCTGCTAATTTCATACCTCTCATAGTGAAATACATACGATATAATTCTAATAATTCAGCTGGCATCTGGCTCTGATGTGCTGCCATCGCTTCAAATTTATTATCAAAACTTTCTGTCACATCAATGATTGTATTCGGTTTACTCGTAAAGTAAAACCCAATTGCAAATGGCGCACACGGCTTTGTTCCTGTTCCTTTTGGATACTCGATTAATGAGCAGGAGATAAATGCTTGTGCCACTGCTCGTCCTGTCACTACATGATCCCAATGTGCTTCGTATGATAGCCACGGATCTGGACAAAATACCATATCGTATTGTTCCTTTCGTATGATTTCTGCAATTTGTCCCGCTAGTGCTGGGATCTCATTTAACGTTCCATCTTCTAGTCCTAAATTATAATATTGTGTCACTCCTAGTAACTTCCCTGCTGCCTTAATCTCTTGTTTACGCACTGCTGCCAAATTCTCTCCTGTCAACTCTGGTGACAAGGCTCCTAGTGAGCCATCTGTTACTGTTAAGTAATCTACCTGGCAACCTGCTAATGTCAACGTACGAACAATTCCACCCATTCCAACTTCATTATCATCTGGATGTGGTTGTACACACAATGCTTTTTTGCCTTTCATAATATCTGGTGGTGAAAATAATCCTTGTATTATTTCTTGATTCATCTTGTTTTCCTCCTATGTCGCTCTATTTATTTTTTAAATTCTCGTTTCATTTCTAACTCTTCATGAATGGACTTCCTCTGTTCATCCGTTAATTTATACAGTAACATGGGAATCATTGCAACAAGAAAACTGATAGCTGGAATCACGTACATCATAGAACTAAATCCTGTCTGTACACTTGCCGTCACTTCTTGATTTTCGACGTAGTTCATCATTATCAGCCCTATTCCTAGAATAGCTTTCGCACCTGTTGCGCTCAACTTCGTTAGAAATGTGTTAATTGAAAATATAATTCCCTCTCCTCTGTATCCTAATTTCCACTCAGAATATTCTACAGCATCTAATAACATTGTAGAGCATACAATTGATATAACACCTGTACAAGCAAAACTAAATCCCAAGAAAATTAGACCTAGCATCACGTCATCTCTAGCACCAAAGAACGGTACTACACTTGTTATCGCACCAGCTGTTGAAAAAATGTAGAATAAATATTTCTTAGGAAATTTCTTCACAAGTGTTGGCGCCATTATCATACCAGCAGTCATTCCAATAACCAAGCTAAGTCCAACAGGCGTTACATAATTCGCATCGCCCCAGACATACACGACGAAGTATAATTGAACACTTTGTCGAATATTATTTACAAGATTGGTAATCAATAAAGCTACCATAAGAGCCATTAGTGGTTTATTTACTGTAACCGTTTTAATGTTTTGCTTTACCGACATTACTTCTTTGTCTGGTTGAATTCTTTCTTTTGTTTTGATCCCCGCAATAAACATCAGGATTGCACCCGAAATTGCGATAATCGCTGCTACTACCATATAGGCGCTTGCATCTCGCTCGCCCCCAAACATATTAAGTAATGATATACTTCCTACTGATACGATCACTGTTCCAATTGTACCGCCAATACGACCTAAGGTAACCATGATATTTCGTTCATCTGGATTGTGTGATACTGCTGACGTAATTGCCCAAATCGGAATATCACATATGGTATAGGACATGCCCCATAAAATATAACTGATACCTGCGATTACAATTGTCACTACTGGTGACACATCAAATTGTACAAAACAAAAGATTGTCGTACATGCAATAATTGCTGGTCCGATTAACATATACGGTCTGAATTTCCCCCATTTCGTTCTCGTTTTATCCGTAATTAATCCCATCATCGGATCATTGATTGCGTCCCACAAACTTGCTACAATTACGATGATAGTTGCTGCCTGTGTTGGAATCGATAGCAAATCTGTAAAGAAAAACATGATATACATTGCCATAAAATTATATATCATATTCTGCCCTAGTAATCCCCCTGCGTATGCTACTCTTTCTGACTTTGGTACTTGATTCTTCATCTGTATAGCCTCCTCATTCTTTTGATTTTCCTCTTTGTTATATTAATGTAACTACTATCTTCAAACTATAAATGCGCAGTAATTATGACCGATAATAGCTTGCTACTGCACCAAGAAGTCCTGCATCATTTCCATTCTTTGCTGGTACTACGTTGTTCTTTCCACGAAAATCTGGCGGAAGTTTCCTCTGCACTTCCTCATATAGTGCTTCACACAGCCACTCTTTTTGCCCTGAAATCCCTCCTCCAATTATAATTTTTTCTGGATCTAGAACTAAGATTGTATTTGCTATCATTCCGCCAAGGGCTTCCATCCATTCTGTAAATAACCGAACACAATCTGGATCTCCCTTTTTCACATATTCTACAAACTGGAGTCCGTCTATCGCTTCTACTTGGAGTACTTTTGCTGCTCTATCTAACACTCCTTTTGTTGAATACTGTAACTCAAAATAATCTGACTCTGTCTGATAATTCGTATATCCTATCTCGCCACTTCTATAGTTGCTCCCCAAAAGAGGTTGTCCATTTATCACAATTGCACTTCCAATTCCAGTCCCCAGTGTAATGCAAATAAAATGATTGCATCCTTTTGCTTCGCCGAGCCAATACTCTCCCATCGCTGCTGCCGTACCATCATTCATAATTCGAACTTCTATCTCTGGATACCACCTATGAATCTGATCCACTAAGTTCACACCATTTAAATACGCTAAATTCTCCACCCCTCCAAGGCACATACCTTGCTCATGAAATAATCCAAGTGACGAAATACCTATTTGTGTAATTCCTTGCTCTACGCTTTCAACTACCACTTTTCTTAATTGCTCTAAAAACTCTTCCAATGTCGCTATCGTTGCTGTATGGTAGCTACTCTTGTTGCTCACTTCTCCTGTTTGAGAAATATGGGCATATTTCACTGATGTCCCTCCAATATCGATAGCTAGCACCTTTTTCATTCCCATTCGCATGCCCTCCTTGGTATGGTTCTCTTTGTTTATTCTATCACAGCGTCAAAGTATAAACTAGACTATTATCACATCATTTCTTCTATATATTCCCATGTACACCCTGTTTTCTCTACAACATCTTCTATCGGCATACCCGATTGAATTAACCTGCGAATCACATAATCCATCGCTTCGCTCACTTCAATCACATGCATATCTGGATCATACAATCGTATCACTCTCTGACCCCATTCGTGTTCCATCTGATTTATGATTTTTATTTCGTATTCACACGTTACTAATTTCTCCATAAAGCGATCCATATTATTTTCCTCGAAATATAATTCTGCGTCATGACCACCTATATGAACCTCTTTTCCCAGTAATGATTCCCAAGTATTTCTTTCTTGCAATACTAGACCTTCTGTTAACATTACATTATGATCAAACGCTGTAATAACCTGCAACCCGAAAATATCTCGATAAAACCCTTTCGATTTCTCAATATCTGCAACCACAAATAGTATATTTTTCAACTTCATTTCCCAATTCTCCCTTTCTTTCACATGTTCTTATTTTACACTATTATTTCAAAAAAGACTATCAGCATGTTCTGCCAATAGTCTCATCTATTTCGTATGGATTTTATTAGTGATGCCCCAAGAAATCTTGCCGATTTATGATCTTCCTAATTTGTTTTCTTGCTGCCGCATGGTCCATTGTAAATAATGCTGTAATTAATCCATATCCTGATACTGTTACAAGATACGAACCGATACAGTATACATCATATGAGAATCCATTTCCAAATGGTCGGTTGACTAAATAAAAGTAATTACTTCCAATGATTGGATTTAGAATATATACTGTCACAAAGTAAATGGTGAAGCATATCACTCCTCGTCTGTACCCTGCCCACGTTGGACGCCACTTATAAATAATTGCCGCACAGATCGGTGTAAGTACTGTCATCAAATGATTAATCATATAGGATATTCCATTTACATGTGCAAAATTATATACATCTAGAGGATAGAAAAACGAGGTCAACGCAAACACACTAAAATAGAAAATAACATCCATCAATCTCGTATCTTCTGTACAAATAAATATAAGCGCCAATAAGCTAGCGATTCTGCAAATATGTAATGGTAGTGATACTGTGATATCGAAACCTGTCATAAAATAATACCATCCATACAGCAATACTACTTGCTGAAATAAAATTACGCCAAATGCAATTTTGCGACAAGTGTCTTTCTTCTCTGCTATCATCTTTCTGTGCTTTACTACTTGGTAAATCGTGTAAAAACATACTAACAAATATAATACATGTGGTGCTGAGTAGGGTGTGACTGTTGCTGCATCTGCTTCATAAAACCACGAAATATCCATCTTTTATCCTCCGTATATTAACCTATTCTCACGCTGCTATTGATACGCAGCCCAATTCCCCATTTATATTACACTATTTTCGTTATATTTTCATGTATTTTCGTTAAATTTATTGTGAAATTAAAAATCCTTTTTTCTGTAAATCTTTTTTTAATTCTTCGTAGTGCCTTTGACTTGGGCAATCTACGGTATGCAAATGTATATGCTCTGTCAAGCTGCTGAGTGGTTCTTGATTACTCTCTTGTAAGCTCTGTATAAATTCGTCTGCATCTTTGCGGCTGAATATATGTAAATCCCCTACAAGTTGTCCATAAACTTGATGCTCTACTATAACGTCTATGACTGAACAGCCATTGTCCACGATTGCATATAACTCTTGTTGCATCTCATCTGCATTATGACAACATGCGATAGAGTAATGTACTGCCTTTTCCTTTTGTAATAAATAGCCTCGCGGTGTGGCTATAATATCCTTTCCACTCGCTCTTAAAATTGCGATATCTCCTACTATTATTTGTCTACTCACACCCAATTGTTCTGCTAGCTGAGACGCCTTAATCGGTTCTTCTGCCACATCTAATTGTTCTATAATCTGTTGCTTTCTTTCACTTGCATTCATATCTATTTCCTCCTGCCACTAATCATTGCACTTAATTATTTTTTATAGTACCATTCGGCTCTTACAAAGTAAATATCACAACATAAATCGTTCATAATTTCATAATTAGCTCTCTATTTCGGTGCTCTCTATTTCCTCAAATCTCTGTATTGACAAATAAGATATAGTGTGATATCTTTACTGTCATGACACTTGTAAATATATCTAGATGAGGAGAATTTTTATGTTAGCACTTGCATTATTATTTGTTGGAATCACGTTAATATCGAATGGTTATTTATTTTGGCTCAATCACAAATTTTGTGGGATGATGGGTTTCTAATATAAGATTTTCTACTGATGTCAAACAGTTTGAGAAAGAAATATTCGTCATCACGATATCCGTAAGCTTGTCTTC
>JAWXVA010000014.1:0-36642 GCA_044425815.1 Eubacteriales bacterium | reverse complement strand
TGTTCATGAGAGTAATCCTCCTTTAGTATTTAAGTTTTTTTGTCGAAACCATTATATCAAAGGATTTGTGATTACTCTCATTTTATTTTCTTATTCAACTGACAAAAACTTTACTCTATATACAGGATCTATTCACATAACGTGATAACCATCCGATTAGGTTCTATTCTAACTAATATTCTTTTTATATAAAAAATCCAGAAAATTAATATATTCTCCAATATAAAAACCTTTGATATTTAGTGGGAACATAGTAGTATGTGGATTTGACTTATTATAAAGTAACATAATATCTTCGATAACCAAATAAGTATCCAGATCAGATAAGCATACTACTGTTTTTATAGGATTATCATTATATGTATAGGTTATAGTTTCTTCTGTTATACATACTTTAGATTCCCTATTTTGATTGTTAGGAAAAATCCAGTTATAAGCGAAACTATGTTTTGATTTTTGAATCGGGAAAAAAAGACCCATCTCATAACTAAGTTTAAGCTTTTCTTTTTGAGATAAAGAGTTCGTATCGCTTAAGTATTCATTTATATTTTTAATAAAAGAAGAATTATATGCTATTTTCGTAGCAAATATAATATTTTGTTCGCTTTCAAAGAAAGTATTTGAGTTGTTATTCATATTTTTCTCCTAACTATTTTTCATACACATGTAATTGACTTCTTTTAATCCCTGCTGATTTAATAACAAGAAGAAAGCCGCTCTTTGTTCTAATGGAATACTTTCTGTTCTAATAGGCAATATATATCGGTCTTTATATCGTGTATTATACAAATAAATGTTTAATTGCGTTACAGTATAAGAATCAAAAGTGCTCAGTTTACCATAAGAAACATGAATATAATTATTGGAAGCATTTTTTATAACTATATCTTCTTCCATGATTTGAATATCATTTCTAGTATTAGGTAGCTGTACATTTGCTATGTGAAATAGTTGAGCTGAGTAATTTAAATTACTGTTAGCCTTGTAAAGTCTAGGAACATCAAATCTCTTATTTCGATATTCTTGAATGAAATTTTTTTTGAAATAATAGGTTCCCACACAATTAATGTGGATAAATAAATAGTAGCAAAAGATAAATATTATAAACACATATTCCACAAATGATTCCATAAGAACAGAGTTATAAATAATAATAATAAATAAGAGTGGTACTAGAACAATAGGGGCTAAGTGACAACTTCTTTTTAATCGAGCCTCCCAATTTTTTCGTGACATATATTCTCCTAAGCTAAACATTTCTAAAAATGTATTTGTATCATAAACTACATGTAAATCAAAACGTATTAATTCTTCGTTCATAAAATCTGCCTCCTACGTATAACTTTATGGTATTTATTCTGTATCATATATTAAATTACCATGATGTTTTCCCTGTATCTTCTACTTCTTCCGTCTCCAATATATAGTAATACATGTTTAGAATCTCTGCATCTACAGGACTCCATGACCCATCTTCATCTTTTTCATTCTGGTAGTATACGTACCTTATATAAGAATTATTTTCAAAATAGCCGTCATATACCAAATACTTTATAATTGAAGAATCTTCGTAAACCACAATTCTTGTATAACCTTTTGCATTATAACCTTCTTGATATATGGTATCCGATGTTTCTATGCATTCCTGATATATCTTTTCATAGCCCGCTTGGACACCTGCACTTTCATAGGCATATATTGGTTCTTCTTGACTATACTCTTCCATCTCATCTTCAGATAATTCTGTTGCGTCTTGATATGACGCATATAAGGCATCTTCTTTTGCTTGTTCCATTCTCTCATATTCTTCTTGCGTAATAGAAGTATCAATATCATCATAGCTACTAGCATTACGTAAGTACGTTATTACAAATAAGTTTTTCTTCTGAAACAAATAATATTCTGGTTCCTCCAACCACATCTGTTCTTCTACGATAAGCGTTCCATCGCCATTATCTATTTCATTCCATCCATCACCTTGAATGATGGTAGCTAAAAGAGCTACTCCTAGTAAAAGATACATTAACACGCCTACAACCCATACTAAAACATTACAGATAACTGGATATGTTTTTTTCATTTCACATGACACAATTATCGTCCAAATTATCAAGAACAACTGCATTACAAGAACAGAAATAACTGGAATATCCCATCGAAACCATACACGAAATGAATCACCCACAGCTAAGAACATGCCATATTGTACGACTCCTATATAACATGTTGTTAGCGTAAATAGTGAAATAGTTATCCATTGCCAAATGGTTAACCAAGATCTTTTAATTCTTAATATCACAAAAAATAAAGTTGTAACAAACAGGCATAAGAAAAATACTTGTTCCATGTCACTTATGTATACTGCAGAAATCAAAAATGAGTATACCAACACAAGTATATACGGGAAAATCCATTCACTAATATATCGTTTTTTCTTATTCTCTAACATGGGAACTTCTGGCATAACATCTATTTCTTCTTTCTCAATATTTAGCTTATATTCTACCATATCCCCACTCCTTAATAACATTCATCATCTTCATAACGTTAACACCTAACTATCGAATTCATAATAATACAACTTCTGCTCTTGCTTATCATAAATTGTCACAACAAAATTCTTAAATATTTTTCCAAACATCCACTCATCGTCCTCTGTACTGACCCTTTCTGCGAAATAATAATACCCTTCTTCTATATCTGGAATCAATGTTTCATCACTATTTTCTCCTGTTGTATAAGGATATACGCATCTTTCCTCATCTTCATAACCATATACCAACATATTGGTCACTTCATCTAGAGGCAATTCCAACCATCTTGCTTTCTCATCTATCTGCTCACTAATATCATCTTCAAACTCAATGACCATGAAAGTATACCCATCACCATGAAAACCACCATGAGTATCTTGCTCACAAGTAACTGTATATTCTGCATCTGAAATCTCTAAGGTTGTTAATACTTGATTCTTCTCTTTCGTACATCCGCCTATGCCAATACATATCAAAACTGTTACTATTATTACAATACATTTCTTCATTCTCTGTACTCCAATATGTCTCCTGGCTGACAATCTAGTGCTTTACAAATATTCTCCAAGGTTGAAAATTTCACACCTTTTGCTTTTCCATTTTTCAAAACTGACATATTCACGATAGAAATGCCAACTTTATCAGAAAGCTCTGTCACACTCATTTTTCTTTTTGCGAGCATCACATCGATATTTATGACAATCATATAATCCCCTCCGATTCTTCTCTAATCTTCACTGCTTTTAATACTAAATGTGATAATACTGCTGCCGCAATAGCTATTGCTACACCACCAAAATCAATGAGTAATGATAAAATAAGCATTCCTGGATGATTAATACTCAAGAATAAAAACAATATGTTTCCTACGAAAAAAATAATTGTATCCGTTATCGCAAGGCAGGATATTGATTTTAAAGATTTAGCATTTTCTAGCGAAAAAGAATTATCCTTTCCAATTTCAGTTGCAATTTTCCATGCGTAATAAAGTGTAGCAAAACATGGAATCGATGTGATTAGCAAAAATACTACCCAAGGCATAAAATAATGGGAACACTCTGGATACTCCCAAACAATACTTCGCCCCACCATAGGAAATACAAAAAGATATACTATAATCCCGCAAATTCCCATACCAACAATTACCGTTTTAAGCCAATTTGATAATTTTGTTTGTTCCATAATAACCTCCAATTTTTGTTCTTACTAGTTGAATTCATTATATACCACTTCAAACAATATAACAATAATATTTTATCGTTTTGCATTAATTTTTATTCATTTTACATTAACAACAAAAAATAAGTAGTGAATATAAGAGACTCGCAAGAGAACGATGAAGAAAGCTGCAAGAGAACTAAAAAAGGATAACCCCTACGAAACCAACTTCGTAGAGCCTACCCTTAAAACTACTTCTAGCATCACCCAATCTCTCGCAATCGCTGTATAATAGACAACTTTTTAAACTGCCTATAAATAACGAGTGGCATAATAACCGATATACTTCCAAATACAACTGCAATAATTACCACTGGTACAATTTCAAATCGATAGTTTGTATCAACAATTGTGGCATTCATCTTTTCTACAATGAAATAAGTGATACCTGCACCTATAGTTGTTAAAAAAAGAAGAATCGAAACACTATAGAATGCACTTTCATAGATGAGCATTTTCTTTAATTGCATTCCACCTAACCCTAGACTCTGTAGCATTGCAAGTTCTAGCTTGCGAGCAGATACGGACGTAATCATCAGATTCATAAAGTTCACAATCCCAATCAGACCTAAGATAGCACTCAATACGAACCCTGTAATCATAAAGGTATTTTTCATAGCTTCAAATTCCTCTTCATAGGTTGCTTTACTCTCATAATCTAGATTTGATGTAGCAATATAGTTGTCTAGAAATTTTGTGGTCTCATCAATATTATTTGAGTAAATAGTAGCATTCAGTGGAGTAACCTCTGCAAGCTGACTGCAATATTCACTTTCTGGTAAGATAAAACTCACATCCACCTTGGTACTATAACGTTTATCTAGCACATAAGGCAATGTTCCTGCACTTAGCACTTCATACTCCTTTGTATTGCCATTCCCAAAATCTATAGTCACCATTTCTCCCACTTGATAATAGATATCTTCTGGAAATGCCACACCATAATACCCATTAGTAAGTACATAATTTCCTGTCTTGAATTTCTCCATCTGTTCCTCTGTCAGATACTTAGTCGCTGCAATATCATTACTTTCTGTCACAATCTTATCCATAAGATTATCAGAAACACCATATACGTAAGATTTTATTTTATTCTCTTCCAGAAATTGCATATCCATTTCGATATACGTAGGTTCCTCTGTGTAATTCTTAGCAACTGCCTGTTTCACTCGTTCCTTCGCCTCATTACTTAAAAGATGCACCAGATTCAAAATATAAACTTTCCCTATATCGTCTACACTATCTTCTTGTTCTAATTGTTGTAAGAATTCCTGATTCACACCATCTAGCACATGTTCTCCACTCATTGTATTCAAGATAGAACTATCCGATACTAGAAAATTTGACACCAAGAAATTATCTAGATAACTATCCATATCAAATCCGTTGACATAGGTATAAGTTACATTAAAGGTAAGCGCCGACAAGAGGAGGGATGTTAAAACTAATATTGTTTTCACTTTACTTCTCCCCACATTCGCCATTGCCATTGTAAATGCAGTTACTTTTCTCGTTCTTTTATTTTTTCTCAATTTATTATCAATCGTTACATGTTTCATCGATTCTATTGGTGATATTTTAGCCACTAGCTTTGCTGGCTTATTCGTCGAAATCATCACTGTGATAAATGTAAATACTGCTGCAATTACAAATATCCAAGGATTCATGCTCCTAACAACATGTTCCACATCTGTCATTCCAAGTATCACTGGCATTAACCAAATCCCTGTAACATAACCTAGAAGAAGCCCTAACGGTAATCCAATTACATATAACAACATGGCTTGTATTCGAACAATTTTCTTCAGTTGTTTTCCCGTTGTACCAATGGTTTTTAGCAATCCATAGAATTTAATATCACTGGATACGGAGATTAAAAATACATTGTAAATAATTAAATATCCAGAGCCTACAATAATAAAAATAATAACCATCAAGAACAAGATTGCTGCTGGATCGATTTCAGAGGTCTGGTATGCCCAATTAATTCCATCCTTCACTTTCGTCATATCGAATCCCATACGTACATTCAACTCATCCATTTGCCCACGGATATCTAATATCTCCAATGTGTCATTTTCTTCCACTAACCATAAAATTTCAACACATGTTTTGTCAAGACCGAACTTACAAATCCAAAAATAGTCTACTAAGATTTATCCTAGCAGACTATACTCTTAATTAATTTTAATATCATTCCCTTATGATGCCATCTTATCATATTCAAACACTGCAACATCACTAACAATAGCTTTGACTTGTTTTACAATTTTCTCAAGCACTTTGGCAACCTCATCACTATAAAAGGATTCACCACACTGTTCACATTTTTCACACGGAACATTTTTTATAATAATAATACAATCTTCGTAATTCACCACATGATTGGTAAATCCATTTACAATTTCCCCTTTACAAAAAAAACACTTCATTAGATTCCCACCTTTCTTACTTTATAGGTATCATCCCACTTCTTACTGTTAGGGTAATATGCTGTTATTAACCACAGGTACCCATTTCCAACTCCAATTACTACATGTAAATATTTCTCACTTGTAGAGATTCCTAGCACTAAGCAACTTGGATATGGATAATCTGTTGGATATTCTTCTATAATCTCTCCAGTCTCAATGCACTTGCGAACATCACTGGATTCTATGCCTCGCTCTTGTAATCTAGACAATATATGCGCAGTCCACTTGATATTTCCATCTGTACATAATTTTTTAATTTCTATTAACGATAATTCCATTTAACCACCACCTCGATGTAAATTCTTATCAATTTCAAAGAAATATTTTTCTTATAGTATACCACAATTCTTAAAATATAACATCGGCAAATTATAATTACAAATAGTCAAATTATCACATACCGAAATAACCATTCGATTAGGGTGCATCCTAGTAGAATATCTTTATTCCTTCATATACCGTATCTCAAACGTTGCCCCCTCATGCTCCTTCGAACTCACGGTAATACTTCCTTGGTTTTTTTCAATGATTGTTCTAGCCAGATTCAGCCCCACGCCCATACTCTGCTCACTTGCCTCTGTTTCTTTATAGAACCTAGTAAATATCTTTTTCAGACTTTCTTTTTTTATTCCAGTACCATAGTCCTTAATTTTAATAATCGTCACAAAATTATTTTCTGAAAAAGATATCTTGATTTCTCCATCTATATAGGAATGTTCAATGGCATTTTTAATTACATTGGATAAAGCCTCACTTTGCCATGTAGCATCACAAACCAGTTCTATTTACTCTCCGCCAGTTATCACTAGTTTCATATATTTTTGCTCTAATAAAATGCGATTCTTCTCTACTGCACTAATGAGCATCAAATTAGAAGTGACAGTCTAACTCTCACTTCTTATTATATTTTTAGATATATCAGGAGTAGGTTCTTTTATGGGGAAAGCGCAATATTTTCTTCCCACTGCAATTGCTTCATTCAACACCTTCGTCATGCAACTTTCTTTTGATATTTTCGGTCTAGAATTATGGCTTTATCAAGCAGTATGCATTGTAGCCCTCGGAGTTGGTAGTTTGCTGTTACTATTTACTTTATCTTTTTGGTTAATCTCTCATTATTTTTAATTATCTAGCTATTTGATTTCTGGATACTGTTCCAAAAATTTTTGATTAACAATCTCTAATTGTTGGTAATATTCCGCATAAGAAGCGCTGATTTGTTTCATCGCTGGAATAAATACATCATTGTAACCATTCGACTGATTAAATTCTCTCATAATGTCCATTAATTTAAATGCTGGTGAATTTTTATACTCATCTGATTTCTTGAATTCTAAATATGTTTCTATGATTTCTTTATTATCATATAAAAACTTTTCTGGATTTTGATATGCTTGTTTTTGCACTTTCAATGCTTCTGAAATCTGTTTCGTACCAATATGCTTTGTGCCTTCTATTAGAAATTCTTCTAGCACTTTTGGTATATCCATCATCGGAAAATCATCCAAAAATGCAAGTATTGTTTCATACGCCTGTTGCTGTGCATCTGTTTCGATTGGTTGATCTAAGAATCTAGCAAAATGCATACAAACAAATCGCCCATAATACCCTGGAAATGCCTCTAACAATTTATCTGTAATCGATTTACATTGCTCAACCGAATGCAATTCCACGCTTATTTCATCATAGGTACTTCCTTGCGTAAGCTTTTGCAATATAGCATTTTTTCTCAAATCCACCTGATAATCTAATTCTTTTCTTAATGATACCTCTTGCAAGACTGAGTTAGTTTCATCATTCAATACGTGCCTAATCTTGTCTATAGAAATATCCAATTTTCTTAAAACACTAATTTGATTTAATATATCAATGTCTTGATTTGTATAATCTCTATATCCATTTTCCTGTACTGGTGGGGTCACTAGCCCCTGCAAAGTATAATACTCAATTGCTTTTTTAGTTAGTTTTGTAAGTTTACTCACTTCATTTATTAACATATTCATCACCTCCTTGATGCCATCATAATCTAGCACCTAAGGTGATAGTCAAGTACTTTTCGATTTTAATTTTCTTACAGACGATTGCTCTCCTCCCCAAATCATCCTATGCGAATTGCAAGATACACAAATAATTCCCACTTTATCTTTTCTTGATAAAATAAATGATTGTTACTATGACAAGAACAATTATAATAATGACGCCAATCGTTCCATATCCACGTACCTTTCCAGCAACAAATACCGATGTTGGACCATCTGCTCCACCTATAATTGCTATAGAAGTTGCTTTTTCACTTGCACATCCTACCAATAGACTTAGTATTGTTATCAAACCTATAATCAATCTCTTCATTTGTACTTTCCTCCATAATCCAATATAAAATATAAATGTTCCAAATTGCATTTCAAATACTTTTGTACCTTTCCAAATCTCTATTCGCCAGAGTCGCTTTGCAGCATTCTTTGATTTCACTACAGTCTTGAATCAGTTCAAATAAATCACGCTTTTCTTTACCTAATACTTTTTTAAATTTCTTATCATAATTTCGATTATTTATAGCATGAAAAATAACAACCCAGTCTAGGTGATTCCTTGCATATGAATAAAATAAATCACGACACTCTCCAAGATGATTAAGATCCGTATCTACCTCTACACTATCCCCCGTAAGATACATCACTTGCAGGTATGTACTACCACGCGAGCTCATAATATCTCTATAATGGTTTAATGTGCATAGAATCACAAATGGTTTGTAAATATAAAAACCATAAACCGATAACCAATATTCGCTTTCTCGAATTTTTTTATACAAAATTGTTCCTTTAAAATCTTCAATATACTCGAATTGTTCGTTTTCTAATAACTGCTCTAATTGACTAGAACTAAATACCTTATTCAAATACGGAAAACATTGATTCTTTTTCAAAATATACTTTTTAATTGGGAAAAAAGTTATAATATTAAGTGTCCCACAAACAATAACACCAATAATGTCATCTTTGTCATATGTATTTAGAATTATCTCAACTATTCCGCTAACTACTGCCACAAAAACAGTTAGCCATACAATACACAAAATAGCTTTTTTAATAGGGTATCCTTTTTTGTAATTACTTAACATCAATCTAGACATGTTCACTCCTTATCTTTGCAATAATTGCAACATAAAACCCATCATATTCCACCGCAAATACTTGTTACCAATCATACCACGTTGTAATCACAAAAGTCCACTCCATACATATACTCATGTCTAACATCACCTAGCATAAAAAGTATCTATACGAAAGAAAACCGACCTCCCAATCGTTAGCTTCTACTTCTAACTTTTGGTGGTCGGTTCTCTCTTTATTTCTCTATATCTTTTACTTTGATTTTATTGTAATTTCACTCTATTTATCGCCTACTTTTTTTATTACTAATAGTGTTGCCATCATAAGTACAATACCTACTGGTAATGCAATCCAAGCACTTTGTACGAATCCAGCTACGATATATGTCACAAAGCTGACTGCTGCAACTGTGATTGCATAAGGTAATTGTGTTGATACGTGATTAACGTGATCACACTGTGCTCCTGCTGATGCCATAATTGTTGTATCGGAAATTGGTGAACAGTGATCTCCACAAACAGCACCTGCCATACAAGCTGAGATTGAGATAATCATTAGTTCTGGATTTACTCCATCGAATACACTTACTACGATAGGAATTAAGATACCAAATGTTCCCCATGATGTTCCTGTTGAGAATGCTAAGAAGCATCCAACTACGAAGATAATCGCTGGTAAGAAGTACATCATACTTTCTGCACTTGATTCCATTACTTGAGCCACGAAGATTTTTGCGCCCAAGCTATCTGTCATAATTTTAAGAGTCCATGCAAATGTAAGAATCATGATTGCTGGAACCATAGCCTTGAATCCTTCTGGTAAACAATCCATACATTCTTTGAATTTCATTACTTTACGTGCCACATAAATCACAACTGTAATCACTAATGCCACAATACTTCCTAGTGCTAAACCAAAAGAAGCATCTGCTCCTGCGAATGATTCTACAAAACTTGTACCACTAAAGAATCCACCTGTATACACCATACCTAATACACAGCTTGTTACAAGTACAATAATTGGTAATACCAAGTCAATTACTTTCCCATTTGTTACGACTGGTGTATCCTCTACTACTGCTTTTTGCTCTGTAGTAAACAAATCACCTTTCAATGCATTTTCTTCATGTTTTTTCATTGGTCCAAAATCTTCCTTCATCACAACAATGAAAACCATCATAATCAATGTAAGAATTGCATAGAAGTTATATGGAATTGCTTGAATAAAGATCGAGAATCCGTCCTCGCCCTCTACATATCCAGACACTGCTGCTGCCCATGAAGATACTGGTGCAATAATACAAATAGGTGCTGCTGTTGCATCTATCAAATATGCTAGTTTCGCACGAGACACTTTGTATTTATCTGTCACTGGTCTCATAACACTTCCTACTGTTAAACAGTTGAAATAGTCATCCACAAAAATCATAACACCTAACGCAATCGTACACAATTGTGCGCCAACTCTTGTTTTGATATGTGTACTTGCCCATTGTCCAAATGCTGCAGAGCCGCCTGCTTTATTCATGAGGCAAACCATAGTTCCTAGTACTACTAGAAATACTAAAATACCTACATTATATCCATCTGATAATGCTCCAATAATCCCTGTTCCTAACACATGATTCATTGTCATTTCTAGATTAAATGCTGAATAGAATAATCCTCCCATTACAATCCCTACAAACAATGAACTATATACCTCTTTTGTAATCAATGCCAATACAATCGCGATTACTGGTGGCACTAATGACCAAAATGATGCATACATTGATGGCACATACTCCGCTGCATCTTCAGATGCAAATACTGTGAGTGAACTCATACATAACACTAATAATACTGTTAAGATTCCCCATTTTATTTTTTTACTGTTTCTTACCATATCCATTCCTCTTTCTGCTTTTTTTCGATTGCGACATATCTGCTCTTCATAATACAAAAATGCCATGAATAGCAAAAAAACTATTCATGGCATAAAATCAAAGTTATAAAACACTGATAGCACCCCACAAATGTGACAGTTCGTAATATCTTCTATTACGACCCAGAATCAATGACTTCGGTATATCATTCACTCTTCGGCAATGCTTCCTTTCCTATGAAACAGTTCCTCAACTATCGTCTCATACTACTAATAATCATCGCGCCTCTATCTTTTCATTATTCATATCTTTGTATATTCTTACATTTTTCTTAATTTTTGTCAAGCAAAATATATCAATGTTTATATTGAAATATATCAATGTTTGTAGTGAACATGCAATAATTCGTGTTCTCTACCATCCAAAACAGTATTATATAAAATATCCATCATAGGATTCTCATTGGAACGTTTGAACTGTGACATCTTATCACTTTGATATAATCCTTCTGCACGTTCATTCTTCACTCTATGGTTCGAGCTTGGTTGACCCGCACCACCTATACATCCACCTGGACAAGCCATAACTTCGATAAAGTCATAATATGCTTCACCTGATTGTAGTTTTCCGATCAATTCTTCTGCATGTGCTAATCCATGTACAACTGCTATACGAATTTCTTTGCCATCTAGTGCAACAATCGCTTCTTTCACACCATCCATACCACGCACACCACTAAACTCGATTTCTCGAAGCGCAGCTGGGTTTCTTGTCTGAATCAAACTACGTACTGCCGCTTCTGTAACACCACCTGTTACCCCAAAGATGACACCGCCACCACTGTAAATACCAAATGGCATATCAAGAGATTCTTCTGGCATACGTTCAAATCTCACACCTGCTTCACGAATCATCTGCGACAACTCTACTGTGGTGATTGCTACATCCACATATGGGGTACCATCTTTCTTGAACTCATCACGATCCACTTCATATTTCTTCGCTGTACAAGGCATAATTGCAACTACGAATAATTCTCTGTCATCTTTATGTTCTACTGCTTTATAAACATTATCGTAATGTTCTTTAATTACAGCACCAAACATCTGCATAGGTGATTTACAAGTAGAAACAGAATTGATATATTCCGGATGTTTCTTTTCTACATAACGAATCCATGCTGGGCAACAAGATGTAAATAATGGTAAATTATCTCCTGCTTCTAATCGTTCTACTAATTCTTTTGCCTCTTCTACAATTGTAAGATCTGCTCCTAGAGATGTATCATATACTCTATCAAAACCAATACGTCTTATAGCGCTTGCTAATTTACCAATTTCATTCTTACCATCTTCTAAACCAAATTCTGCTCCAATAGCAACACGTACTGCTGGTGCTATCTGTGCTACTACACGTTTTGTAGGATCATGGATTGCATCCCATACTTTTTGCTTATCGCTCTTAATTGTGATTGCTCCAGTTGGACATACCGCTGCACATTGTCCACAGTTTACACACTCTGTATCAGCAATTGGCTTTCCAAATGCTGGTGTAACAATGACATTCGATCCACGATGGGCAAAATCTATCGCACCAACATTTTGAATCTCACTACACATACGAACACAGTCACCACAAAGGATGCATTTGTTAGGGTCACGCTCAATGGATAAACTTGAACAATCTTTCGCATAGCGTTTCTCAAATGGTTTTCCTTCATCAAATCTAACTTTCGAAATACCATAGCGCATTGCAAGTTCTTGTAATTTACAATTTCCATTCTTTTCACAAGTTGTACAATCACGACAGTGAGAAGAAAGTAATAATTCTAGAATCATTTTTCTGTGTTTTTGAAGCTTAGGCGTATTGGTTTTAATATCCATCCCTTCTCTTGGAACTGTCGAACAAGAAGCCATAATATTTCCACGTTGATCTTCTACTACACACATACGACAGGCACCGTAAATTGATAAGTCTGAGTAATAACAGAATGTTGGAATTTCAATTCCCATTTTACGAATAATACTCAAGATATTTTTCTCATCCGTAAATGCTACTTTAATCCCATTAATTGTCATATATTTTTGATTCATATTCTAGACCTCCTTCACTGCACTAAATGAACATGAATCAATACATGCACCGCATTTAATACATTTATTCTTATCAATTGTATAAGATTCTTTGATCTTACCTGAGATAGCTCCCACAGGACAGATTCTTGCACATTTTGAACAACCACGACATTTTTCACGATCAATTTCATATTGTTTTAATGCCTGACAGACTTTTGTAGGACATTTTTTATCGACTATATGTGCAATATATTCATCTTTAAAATGAGTAATGGTGCTTACTACTGGTGCTGGTGCTGTCTTACCTAATCCGCAAAGTGCTGTTGTAGAAATCGTATCTGCTAATTCTAGCAATGTATCGATATCTTCCATTTCACCTTTACCAGCTACAATGTCTTCTAAGATACGAAGCATTACTTTTGTTCCCTCACGACATGGCACACATTTACCGCAAGATTCGTTTTGAGTAAAGTTCATAAAGAAGCGTGCGATCTCCACCATACATGTATCTTCATCCATTACAACAAGTCCGCCTGATCCTATCATTGCTCCTGCTGCACCTAGAGAATCAAAATCGAGTGTAATATCTAAATGTGGTGTAATTAAGCACCCGCCCGAAGGTCCACCGATTTGAACTGCTTTGAATTTCTTGTCATTCTTAATTCCGCCACCAATATCAAATATAACTTCTCTTAATGTAGTACCCATTGGCACTTCTATAAGACCTGTATTATTTACATTACCCGTCAATGCAAATGCTTTTGTTCCATGGTTTTTCTCTGGTCCAATCTTCACATATTCATCTGCACCAATATTCATAATCACCGTAACATTAGCAAATGTTTCTACGTTGTTAAGTACTGTTGGCTTCGCAAATAAACCATGTTCTGTCGTACGAGGTGGTTTTACACGTGGCATCCCTCTATTTCCTTCGATAGATGCTGTTAATGCACTACCTTCTCCACATACAAATGCTCCTGCGCCTTGATTAATATGTAATCTAAATGAGAATCCACTACCTAGGATATCATCGCCTAAAAGTCCTGCTTCTTCTGCCTTCTTAATCGCAATTTTCAAACGATTAACAGCAAGTGGATACTCTGCACGCACGTACAAATATCCTTCATGTGCTCCTGTAGCAATTCCCGCAATGGTCATCCCTTCAATTACTTTATGTGGATCACCTTCCATGATACTTCTGTCCATGAATGCTCCAGGATCTCCCTCATCTCCATTACAAACGATATATTTTACTGGCTCTGCTTGACGTGATACTTGCTCCCATTTCACAGCTGCAGGGAATCCACCGCCGCCACGTCCACGAAGTGAAGATTTTCTAATCTCTTCTATAACCTCTGCTGGTTCTAAGTCAAACAAGCATTTTGCTACTGCTTGATATCCATTACCAGCTATATATTCTTCTATGGATTCTGCATCATTATGTCCACAATGTTCTAATACAAGACGTGTCTGCTTTTTATAAAAAGGAATATCCTCTTGTCTTTGGAATACATCTCCATCTTTTTTATACATCAAACGCTCAATTGGTTCCCCTTCAATGATTGTATTTTGAATAATTTCTTCACAATCTTCCAATTTCACTTTTAGATACAACCACCCTTGAGGTTCGATTCTAACTAGCGGTCCCATCTCACAGAATCCATGACATCCACTTTGTTTTACAGATACACTTTCATCTTCTAGGTTATGTCCTAATTCTACTGTTACATTGATTCCACTATCTTTTAAATCACTTACAATCTTATTGTAAATATCCATTGATCCGCCTGCAACGCAACCTGTCCCTGCACAGATCAATACTTTGGTAGTCTGTAGTGCAAGACCTTTTTGATATAAATCACGAGCCTTATTCAGAAACTCTCTGCTAGATATTCTATCCATTCGCATGTTCCTCCTTTAACTCCGCTAATAATTCAGCTACTTTATCTGTATTCATTGCTGGATAAACCTTGTCATTCACCGTCAATACTGGTGCTAGTCCACACGCTCCAAGGCAAGATACTGTTTCTACCGTGAATACCATATCATCGGTAGTCTGTTTACTTTCTGACAGCCCTAACTCCTTATAAAGTGCATTCAATATCGTAGTCGATTTACGTACATGGCACGCCGTCCCATCACAGACTCTAATAACATATTTTCCTTTTGGCTCTAATGAAAAGTTCTCATAAAATGTCGCCACCGAATAAATTTTCGCTTCACTAATCTTCAAATTCTTTGCGATATAAACGAGTATTTCTTCAGGTAAATAACGATATTCCGCTTGAACTTCTTGCATAATTGCGATTACGGATGAACTCTGATATTCATATTTTTTCAAGACTTCATCAACGTATGATAAATTAATAGTATTCATATTTCCCCTCGCTTTTCTAAAAATTTATATATATAATATCATTTTAATTTATTGCGATAATATTTGTCAACTAACCAGTATAATTCCGTTGTATTGTCTTTTTTATTTGATTATTTATATTTATCCGTCTGCTTTTTTGTACGTTTTATACAAAAGAATCCTCCAATAAAACATTGGAGGATTCTTGATTCAAATTCGATTTTTCTTATTTACTTCTCTGCTATAACTAGTCTTGTCTGTAAAGTGTTACCAACTTATTCAAGTATGCATAACGAGCTTTTGCTGCATCTTCTGATTTCGCAAATAATTCTTCCGCTCTTTCTGGATTTTGTCTTGCTAATGCATTGTAACGTACTTCTCCATTAAGGAACTCTCTGTAGCTTTCTGTTGGAGCTTTGCTATCAAGAGTGAACTTGTTACCTTCCACTGCTGGATTGTAACGGAAGTTATGCCAGTATCCTGACTTAACAGCTAATTCTTCTTCTGTTTGAGCTTTACTCATACCTTTCTTAATTCCATGGTTAATACATGGTGCATAAGCAATAATTAATGATGGTCCTGGATAAGCTTCTGCTTCAGCTATAGCTTTTACAGTTTGATTAAAGTCTGCACCCATTGCAATTTGTGCAACGTATACGTAACCATAACTCATTGCGATACTTGCAAGGTCTTTTTTCTTCACTTCTTTACCAGCTGCAG
This sequence comes from Eubacteriales bacterium, assembly GCA_044425815.1. Taxonomy (GTDB): domain Bacteria; phylum Bacillota; class Clostridia; order Lachnospirales; family Lachnospiraceae; genus CAUPWF01. The sequence goes on along the minus strand of JAWXVA010000014.1, from coordinate 20,285 downwards.
CGAATTGTGCAATCGCTCCTGTTGGTGTAGCTTTCGAAGATTGTCCACCTGTATTAGAGTAAACTTCTGTATCAAATACCATAATATTGATATCTTGACCTGAAGCTAATACATGGTCAACTCCACCGAATCCGATATCATATGCCCAACCATCTCCACCGAAGATCCATTGAGATTTCTTAGCTAAGAAGTCTTTATTATTTAAAATATTGTCACGTACTGAACAACCATTATCACAAGCTTCTACTGCTGCTACTAATTTATCTGTTGCTGCTGTATTTGTTGCTCCATCATCAAATGTTGCAAGATATTCTTTTGCTGCTTCCACTGTTTCAGGACAAGTTCCTTCGTTTGCGATTAATTCAACTTTAGCTTTTAAGCTTGATCTTAAAGCTTTTTGAGCTAATAACATACCAAGACCGAATTCAGCATTATCTTCAAATAATGAGTTAGCCCATGCTGGTCCTTTGCCTTCTGGTGTTCTTGTATATGGTGTAGATGGTGATGAGTTACCCCAGATTGATGAACAACCTGTTGCATTTGCAATATACATTCTATCACCAAATAATTGTGTAATTAACTTCGCATATGGTGTTTCTCCACAACCTGCACAAGCTCCTGAGAACTCAAGTAATGGTTGTTTGAATTGGCTACCTTTTACAGTGTTTTCTTTAAACTTAGCAACAACTTCTGCTTTCACAGGAATTGCTGTTCCGAAATCAAAGTCCACTTGTTGTCCTGCATTTGCTTCCATATTCTCCATAACAAGCGCTTTCACACCTTTTTTACCTGGACAAACATTAGCACATGAACCACAACCTGTACAGTCGTAAGCAGATACTACCATAGCGAATTTCATTCCTGGCATTCCTGTCATATCAATAGTTTTGAATCCTTCTGGAGCTTTCGCCATATCTTCTTCTGTAAGAGCAATTGGACGAATAACTGCATGAGGACATACATATGCACAACGGTTACATTGGATACAGTTTTCTTCTTGCCATACTGGAATATCTACTGCAATACCACGTTTTTCAAATGCAGATGTTCCTGATGGTGTTGATCCATCAACATATTCATTAAATGCAGATACAGGAAGTGTATTTCCTTCTTGTGCATTAACTTTCGCTTGGATGTTCTTAGCAAACTCTACTGCATCAGCAAATCCTGCGCCTGCTTGAGGTATGAACAATCCTTCATCTTCGCAAGATTTCCAGCTATCTGGTACTTCAATCTTAACGATTTGTTTTGATCCAGCATCAATTGCATCATAGTTCATCTGTACAATCTTATCACCTTTTTTACCATAAGAAGCTTTTGCAGCAGCTTTCATCAATTCACTTGCTTTTTCAGCAGGAATAATTTGTGCTAATTCAAAGAATGCAGATTGAAGAATTGTATTGATACGTCCGCCAAGTCCGATTTCTTTACCAATCTTAATACCATCGATTGTGTAGAATTTAATATCGTGATCTGCGATAAATGCTTTTACTTGTCCTGGTAAATGTTTTTCAAGTGCTTCCATATCCCATGAACAGTTCAATAAGAATGTACCACCATCTACTAATTCTTGAACCATGTTATATTTATTAACATATGATGGATTATGACATGCAACAAAGTTTGCTTGTTTGATTAAATATGTTGATTTGATTGGTGTATGTCCAAAACGTAAGTGAGACATTGTTACCCCACCTGATTTTTTCGAGTCATAATCAAAATATGCTTGTGCATACATGTCTGTATTATCACCGATGATTTTGATAGAGTTCTTATTTGCTCCAACAGTACCATCTGCTCCAAGTCCCCAGAACTTACAGTTAATCGTTCCTTCTGGTGTAGTAACAAGTGGTGTGCCAGCATCTAATGAAAGACCTGTAACATCATCATTAATTCCGATTGTAAATACTTTCTTTTCTGTGTTTTTAAATACTGCAACGATTTGCGCTGGTGTAGTATCTTTTGATCCTAAACCATAACGTCCTGAAAGGATTGGTGTTGCATCGAATTTGCTTCCTTTTAAAGCTGCAACTACGTCTAGGTATAATGGCTCGCCCATTGCACCTGGCTCTTTTGTTCTATCAAGTACCGAAATAGTCTTAACTGAATCTGGAATAGCATTAATCAATGCTTGTGCTGAGAATGGTCTATAAAGACGAACTTTAACAACCCCTACTTTAGCTCCTGCTGCTGTCATATAATCGATTGTTTCATCAATAGTATCACATACAGAACCCATAGCGATGATAACTTGCTCTGCATCTGCTGCTCCATAATAGTTAAATAATTTGTAATCTGTACCAAGTTTTGCATTTACTTTATCCATGTAGTCTTGTACGATTGCTGGCATAGCATCGTAATAAGTATTACATGCTTCTCTTGCTTGGAAAAAGATGTCAGGATTCTGTGCAGATCCTCTATGACATGGGTGATTTGGATTCAATGCATGTTTTCTAAATGCATCAATTGCATCCATATCTACAATGTCAGCTAAATCTTCATAGTCCCATGTTTGAATTTTTTGAATTTCATGAGAAGTTCTAAATCCATCAAAGAAGTTAATAAATGGTAATTTTCCTTTAATTGATGCACAGTGCGCTACTGGTGTTAAGTCCATTACTTCTTGCACGCTTGATTCACATAACATCGCACATCCAGTTTGACGACAGGCATATACGTCTGAATGATCACCAAAGATAGAAAGCGCATGACTTGCTAATGCACGTGCTGATACATTGAACACACCTGGTAATTGTTCTCCAGCAATCTTGTATAAGTTAGGAATCATCAATAATAACCCTTGTGATGCTGTGTAAGTTGTAGTTAATGCTCCTGCTGCTAACGAACCGTGTACTGTTCCAGCTGCTCCAGCTTCTGATTGCATCTCAGTTACTTGCACTTCTTGACCAAAAATGTTCTTTCTTCCTTGCGTTGCCCATTCATCAGTCGCTTCTGCCATTACTGATGATGGAGTGATAGGATAAATCGCTGCTACATCTGTATACGCATATGATGCATGTGCTGCTGCATGATTCCCATCCATTGTTTTCATTTTTCTTGCCATTGTATTACTCCTCCTTAGAAATATATTATCATTCAAATAATTTGAATTTTTCCTATTTGTATTATAGCTACAAAACTATATAAAGTCTAGCGAATTAATGTATTAAATTCAGTACTTTTCAACTATATACTTTGTTTTTTATTTAACAATTTGTTAATAAATACCATAAAAATAAATTGCTACAATATTTATCAACATTGTTTTTGTATCTATATTTGTACATATTACACAAAAAAGGAACTTGTTTAACAAGCTCCTTTTTCTTCCTTATTTTCACTTTTCTTTTTATTGTATTTTCGAATAACAATGATAGCCACAGTCGCGCAAACCATTAGCATTCCTGCCAACATTTGAGACACTGCGATTCCATTTGCAAGCTGCAATTGATCTGTCCTAAGTCCTTCTATCCAGAATCTTCCTGCACCATATCCAGCTAAATACAGCAAGAATAATTCGCCTTGAAATTTTTTATGCTTTCGATAAAATAATAACAATATCAACACACCTAGGTTCCAAATAGACTCATAGAAGAACGTCGGATGTACTTGAATAAATGCAACTTCATCAATGTACTCTATATTATCTAACATAAGTTGCGTAACATCTCCACTTCGAACTGCATCTAATGGCAATCTCATCGCAAACAAACTATCTGTATACTCACCAAATGCTTCTCTGTTAAAAAAGTTCCCCCAACGCCCAATTGCTTGACCTATAATAAGGCCTAATCCTACAGTATCTAATATCTGTAGTGGTGATAATTTCTTGATTTTCGCAAATATAAACACTGTAATAACCGCTGCAATAACGCCACCATATATCGCTAGACCACCTTGACGAATGTTAAAAATGCTTAACAGGTCATCTTTATATGACTCCCACGAAAACGCTACGTAATACAGTCTTGCTCCTATAATTGAAGAAACTACACCGTACATCGCCATATCGTAATAATGATCTGGATTTTGTCCTGTTCGTTTAGCTTCCGAAGTTGCAATCCACACACCTGCAAGAATTCCTAATCCGATTACCATTCCATAATATGCGATCTCAAATCCGAATATAGAAATGGAACTTCCCACATTGTTGAGTTCTATCCCTAAATTTGGAAACACTATACTATCTACCATGTCCTATTCTCCTTGTATGCTACATTTTAGAGTTTCCTATGAATGGATTATTTCCATCCATTGGAGATGACTATACATTAAAACGGAATAAAATAATATCTCCATCTTTCACTACATACTCTTTACCTTCCGAACGCACAAGCCCTTTTTCTTTTGCTGCCACATATGTTCCACATTCCATCAAATCATCATATGCAACTGTTTCTGCACGGATAAATCCTCTTTCAAAGTCTGTATGAATCTTACCTGCCGCTTGAGGTGCCTTCATTCCTTTTGTAATCGTCCAAGCTCTTACTTCCTGTTCGCCTGCTGTTAGGTAGCTAAGTAACCCTAGTAGATTATAGCTTGCACTGATTAGTTTCTCTAATCCTGATTCTGTAAGTCCCAAGTCTTCTAAAAACATTTTTTTCTCATCATCATCGAGTTCTGCTATCTCTTGCTCGATTTGTGCGCATACTACAAACACTTCACATTGCTCATTTTTTGCATACTCACGAACAGCTTGTACACCTTGATTATCTTCGCCATCATTTGCTATATCATCTTCTGTTACGTTTGCCGCAAAAATTACTGGTTTTGCAGTTAATAAATTATAACTCTCAATTAATAATTGCTCTTCTTCATCATCTGTCACAAAGCTTTTCGCCATTTTATCATTTTCTAAATGTTCTTTAATCTGCTTTAATAATTCCACTTCTTTTGCAATAGCTTTATCATTTCTAGCACCTTTACTTGTTCTTGTTATTCTACGTTCTAACATCTCAATATCAGAAAAAATCAATTCCAAGTTGATTGTCTCGATATCTCGTATTGGATTAATGCTACCGTCTACGTGAACAATATTCTCATCTTCAAAACATCTTACAACATGTACAATTGCATCAACTTCACGTATATTTGCAAGAAATTGATTTCCTAATCCCTCACCTTTAGATGCACCTTTTACAAGTCCTGCTATATCTACGAATTCAATTGCTGCTGGTATTACTTTTTTCGAATCATACATTTTTCTTAATTCTTCTAGTCTTGGATCTGGCACTGTTACCACACCTACATTTGGGTCAATGGTACAAAATGGATAATTTGCCGACTCTGCTCCTGCCTTTGTTAATGAGTTAAACAATGTACTTTTCCCTACATTTGGCAATCCTACAATTCCTAATTTCATATATTTTATCTCCTTTGAATCTAACATAACTCATGAATCATATCATGATTATTTTTCTTTTTCAATTATTAATTCTTTAATTCTGGCTTTCCTCCAAAGATCGCCTCCCAATTTGCAAAAATCGATTTAATTATTTGTGGTCCAATTTTCGAAATAATCACTAATTCAGAATGGTCTTTTGCTTCGCAAGGTTGGTAATCCACTTTGTTTCCTACTACATCCACTTGCTTCCATTCTTCATCAATAAGGAAGAACCCTTTTAATCTATAACACTCTTTCTTCGTCTCATCTAGAAATTCTTGAAACTTTACTCCATCGATACTATCATAGTAGTTCAAAAATAATGTTTTAGGTTTATTTTCTACTGTATTCAATGTTTCTTCGCTTTCTGCCCATTTATACAATAACAAATCCTCCTGCAGAAATGCCTGGTTCATCTTTCCAAAGTCTGACACACCTATTTTGCATACTGGGTTAATTATACGGATTTTCTTTGTAATTTCTTCTAATCCACCTTCACCTAATAAATCAAGTTTACTTACAATTGCCAAGTTGCAGTGCTTTAATTGACGATTCACCGTTTCTATATCTTGTATTTGTTCATCAAAGTGTAATGCATCCACTAGACAAATCACGCCTTTGAATTCATATACGTCACCGATTTTCATTTTGCATACCGTTAATATCTCTTCAATGTTTGATGGATCTGCAAGTCCTGAACTTTCGATAAAAATACAGTCTAATTCCTGTGTACTCATATCGACTAATGCATTTAAAAAATTGAATTGAAGGCAAGAACAGAAGATAGAACCTTTATTAATCTCAACCATATGAATATTATCATTAGATTTTAATATTTCTCCATCTATTCCCAGTTTACCAAACTCATTTTGAATAACTCCCACTTTTTTTTCGTGTAAATCTCTGAGAATACTCTGTAACAATGTGGTTTTACCTGCACCCAAAAATCCAGTCAATGCATACAATTCAATTTGCTTTTCCATACTCCCTCATCCTTTCGAATAACATTCTTGCTTTGTTAAGCCTCTTTTGCTTCTATAAGAATTAGAATCCCTTCTTCGTATCGTATTTCCAATTCTTCCTCTATCACTTGATTACTTATGCTCAAACTATCATAAGGCAATAATTCATGATTTTCTAAAGGGTATTTACTCCCTTTCAATGTCAATCCTTTCACCGTGCCTCCCAATGCAAACAACGAAAAATACGGCCCATATAAATCACACTTTTTATAAATAGCATTCTTAGAAACCAAAGAGATTCGATTAATCGAGTCAACAATATTCACATGAATGCCTGCTCGATACGGAATGGTTAACACTTGTATATTTGCTAGTACATGGTCTATTCGACTCCCCGTCGCACCCAAAATCGTGATTTCTTGAAACCCTAGTTCCATTGCTAAGCGTACCGCTATTTCTGTATCTGATGCGTCCTTTACTGGATTAAATTCTCTTATTGGTATCTGCCCTTTTGATTTGTAATGTGAAATTGCAATCGAATCTACACTATCAAAATCTCCAACCAGGAAATCTGGTTCTATTTTGTGCTGATATAAGTAATTGATCCCGCTATCCACGCCAATTAAAAATCCACCTTTTTTTAATTCTTCCTCCACTGTATCACAGGTAAGTGTCCCTCCACTGATAATCAGTGCACGATTACGTTTATTCTTATTCATAGCCTTGTATTATTTCCATCATTTCTTTTGTGTTCCCCTCAATATTTTCCCCAAATACTGCTGAGCCAGCTACAATAATGTCGGCTCCTGCCTCAAGAACATCTTTGAGATTTGCTGCACTAATTCCGCCATCGACCTCAATATCTACTGCACAGCCTTTTTTTTCTATCAATTGATATAATTCTTTGATTTTATCTAATGATGTAGGAATAAATGCTTGTCCACCGAATCCTGGTTCAACTGTCATAATAAGAACCATGTCCAACAATTCTAAATATGGCTCAACTGCTTTTACTGGTGTATCTGGTTTAATCGAAACTCCACACTTTAGACCACACTCTTTTATTTTTTGAATTGTTGCTTCTACATCTTTGCATGCTTCATGGTGGATCGTAATGATATCCGCACCTGCAAGCAAAAATGTTTCTATATATCTGATAGGCTCTTCTACCATCAAATGTACATCTATCACCTGATTGGTTATCTTTTTTATAGATTGAAGCACAGGTGCTCCAAATGAAATACTCGGTACAAACATTCCATCCATTACATCAAAATGTAAATATTCTGCTCCATGGTTTTCAGTAATTTTAATATCATTTTCTAGGTTACAGAAATTGGCTGCTAGTATAGATGGTGCTAATATCTTGTGTTTCGTCATTTAATACCTCTTCTTTTCTTCTAATTCCTTGTACATATCCAAGTAGCTCTGATAACGGATAGAATGAATCTCTCCAGACTCTACCGCTTCCTTCACTACACACTTTGGTTCATTTACGTGGTTGCACCCCCAATATTTACACATTCCTTCATATTCCTCAAATTCTGGAAAGTATTGCTTTAACTCCTCTTTCTCGAATTCATTTACATATAACGAACTAAATCCTGGTGTATCCATAATATATGCCTGATTTTTCAAAGCAAATAATTCAGAATGTCTCGTTGTATGGCGTCCTCTTTCTATTTTCCTACTAATTTCTCCCGTTTCCATCTTTGCATCTGGATTTAACAAATTGATAATTGTTGATTTCCCCACACCTGAAGGGCCTGCTATTGCCGTGGTTTTGTGTGCTAAAGTTTGATGTAATTGCTCAATTCCTGCACCTGTTTTTCCACTTACAAACAGTACTTCGTACCCACTTTTTTCATAAACAGCTTGGATTTCAATGCATTCCGCCTCTGTTGCTATATCCACTTTATTAAACACGATAACAATCGGTATGTTTTTTTTCTCCATCATAATCAAAAAGCGATCGAGTAGATTAAAGTGTGGCTTTGGCTTTGTAATTGCAAATACAACTAGTGCTTGATCGATATTGGAAACTAAGGGACGTATCAACTCGTTTTTCCGATCATAAATTTCAATAATGTTCCCTATTTTCTCTATTTCATCTAAAACATCTATTTCTACATCGTCGCCTACTAATGGTTTGATTTTCTCTTTCCGAAAAATACCCTTGGCTTTACACTCATAAATACCGGACTCCACTACGTGTACGTAGTAGAATCCGGCAATTCCTTTTATAATCTTACCTGTCATATGTGTCCCTTTATTGTGTTGTATCTGTAGTTGCATCACCACTTGACTCTGTGTCCGTGCCTGCACTATTGTCTACACTTGGCTCAGATACCGTTGGTTCCGTTCCTAAGCTTATTATGAGTTCAATCGTTGTACCCACTGGAACTGATGTTCCTGCTGATACATTTGCAGAAATAACATACCCAGCAGTCACAGAATCATATTGGTCTGTAGCCGTTACTACAAATCCTGATGCTTCTAATTCTGAAATTGCCGATATTGCTTCTTTCCCAGCCACTGATGGCATAGTAACCATCTTCGTTTCAGCACCTTTACTCACCACATATTCAATTGTTGAACCAACCTCTACTTTTGTTCCTGAACTTACACTTTGCTCAATTACAACTCCTGATGCTACTGTATCGCTGTATGCCTCTGTTGAACTACCTACTAAATCTACGCTTGACAGCGCACTCTCAGCATCCGCTTTTGTTTGGCCCACCAAGTTTGGTGTACTTACTGTTTCTGGTGGTTCTTCACCTTTGCTGACTACAACTGTTACAGTAGATCCGATTGCCACCTCTGTTCCTACACTTGGATTCGCTGAAATTACAACTCCTTGATCATATTCGTCACTATATTCGTAGTCTGAATCCATCTTAAGTTCCAAATCATTAATCATCTGCTGTGCACTATCTTCTGTGGCACCAACTACATTCGGCACATTTGTAACTAATTCTGTGATTCCTGAACTCACAACTACATTAATCGTTGTATTTACTTCTACTAATTCACCTTCTAATACGTCTTGTGAAATAATAAATCCTTCTTCATATGTGGCCGATTCTTCTCTCGCTTTAACATTATATCCTAATCCCAACTCATTTAAAGCTTCTTTCGCTTCATCTTCAGTTAAACCTTCTAAGTTAGGAACTTCAATACCTTCTATCAATTCTTCAGTTACTGAATCCTCGCCAGCACTACCGCCAAAAAAGCCGATTGCTTTTGCTGATATAAATAAAATCGTAAAACCAACAATAACGGCTGCCACAATCATAAGAATTTTAGTCAAGTCCTTCATTTTCGGATCTATCTCTTCACCATTCTTATTCTTTGCTTTATATGTTCCATCGTAGTCTTCGTCATCATAATCATCATCGTCGTAATCATCGTCATCGTAATCATCATCGTCATAATCATCATCGTCGTAATCATCATCGTCATCATCCGTATCATAATATCCTTTGGATGCCTGATTTTGATAAACTAATCCGCCTAAATCAACGAAATCACCATCTGGATCCATCAATGAATGTTTTAAATCTAACATCAAATCATCCATACTCAAATATCTTTTGGATGGATTTTTCTGTGTACATTTCAAAATAATTTGTTCCAAACTATAGTACATATTTGGTGTATATTCTGATGGTGGCAATATTTCTTCTTGCAAATGTTTTACAGCAATTGCAACCGTTGTTTCTCCATCAAAAGGAACGGTCCCAGCTATCATCTCGTAGATTGTGATACCAGTCGAATAAATATCACTTTGAATATCGCAAATTCCACCTCTGGCTTGTTCTGGTGATGTATAATGAACGGATCCCATTACATTTGCGCTAATCGTATTCGAAGTTGTAGGTCTTGCAATACCAAAATCTGTTACCTTTACTTTTCCTTCTTTGGAAATCATAACATTTTGAGGTTTTACATCTCGATGTACTAAATTCTTTTTATGTGCAGCATCTAATCCAGATGCCATCTGAATTGCAATGCTTATTGTCTCTTTATCTGTTAACTTTCCTTTTTTCTGAATATAATCTTTAAGAGTAATTCCATCTACCAGTTCCATAACCATGTAGTTATATCCATCATCTTCTCCAACATCATAGACATTTACTACATTCGGATGTAACATCCCTGCTGCCGCTTGTGCTTCAATTTGGAATTTTCTTACAAATGATTCATCCTCTGCAAATTCTGGTTTTAGGACTTTAATCGCTACATAGCGACGTAATTTATGATCCTTTCCACGATACACGTCAGCCATTCCACCTGTACCAATTCTTCTCACAATTTCATATCTATTACTCAAATACCTTCCCGCTTCTAACATAACGTCACCTCACCTATCATTGGTAGTATTAATACAATTCCTATATTGTCATTCCCACCGTTTCTATTCGCTCGATCTACTAGCATCTGAGATGCTTCTATTAAATCTCTACTCCCTTGTACTACTTCATATATTTCGCCATCATCTACTAAGTTGCTCAGTCCATCCGAACACATCAGTATCGTATCATTTTCCTTTAATTTATATTCAAAATGATCTACTTCTAATTGACTTTTGGCTCCAATCGCCCTTGTTATAATATTCTTATCAGGATGATTCTTAGCTTCTTCTGGCTTTATACCACCTAATCGCACCATCTCTTCCACTAAGGAATGATCCTTCGTCATCTGCTTGATGGTTTCATTTATAACATAGAGCCGACTATCTCCTATATTTGCAAAATATAGGATTTCATCGATAACCGTCGCAACCACAACTGTCGTCCCCATCCCTTTTAAATGAGAATCTTGACTTGCTTTTTTCATAATCTTAGTATTTGCGACCTGAATTGCATTATCAATAATCTTCTTAGGACTTTCTGATCTATCATTAGCTATTTCTTCACATATCGTCTCCACTGTATACTTGGAGGCAAAATCACCAGCCTTATGTCCACCCATGCCATCTGCCACGATAAATAAATTAGGAAACGAACCAATATCATTGTCTGATTTAAACACATAATCTTGATTCACACTTCGTTTTCTACCAACATCTGTTATTGAAAATGACCTCATCTTTTATCCCCTTTAGTATGTTCCGATGCATAACGTCTTCTTAATTGTCCACAAGCTCCATCTATATCTGAGCCCATTTCTCTTCTTATAGTAACATTTATTCCATTTTTTTCAAGCTTATTTTTGAATGCAAGTGCAGTTTTCTTACTTGGCTTCTCAAATGTACGTTCTGCAATTGGGTTCACTGGAATCAAATTCAAATGACTATTCTTCCCTTTTAATAAATTCGTAAGTTCTTCTGCGTCTTGCAATGTATCATTTACCCCATGCACTAAGCTATACTCAAATGTCAGCCTTCGTCCTGTCTTCCCAAAATAATAATCACACGCTTTTAGCACTTCTTGCAACTCATATTTATTAGCAATTGGCATCAACGCCTTTCTCTTTTCTTGATTGGAACCATGAAGCGAAAGCGCTAATGTTATCGATAAGTTTTCCTCTGCAAGTTTTCGAATTTCTGGTACCAATCCACAAGTCGAAACTGTGATATTTCTTTGGCTAATATTCAAACCTTTTTCGTCACTAATCATATGAAGAAAATCCACAAGACTTTCATAATTATCCAGTGGTTCCCCAGTTCCCATCACTACGACATTAGAAACTCTATCTCCCATAATTCTCTGTATTTCATATATTTGGGCTAACATCTCTCCCGCAGATAAATTGCGTTCCAACCCTCCAATTGTTGAAGCACAGAACTTGCACCCCATTCGACAGCCTACTTGAGAAGAAATGCAAACTGAGTTTCCATGATGATATGGCATAAATACGCTTTCAATCACATAATCATCGTGTAACCGAAACAGGAACTTATTTGTATTGTCTTCCTTCGAAACTTGACGTTCTAGCATCTCAACGGTTGAAATGCTATATTGAGATACCAATTTTTCACGAAGTTCTTTCGACAAATTACTCATTTCTTCAAAGGAAGTACATCCTCTAACGTGTAACCATTCGTAAATCTGTTTACTACGAAACGCTTTCTCGCCTATCGCTTTCATTTCCATCTGCAATTCTTCAAAAGGAAGGGATTTAATATCTTTCATATGTACACTCCACTTTTTATATTATTTTATTCTGCCATTACTATTGTTTCTGAAATGCCGAAATGAAAAATCCATCACTATGATGTATTCCCGGTAACAATTGTAATGTGCCTTCTTCTGTTACTTCCTTCGCTAATTCTTGACATAAGAATGATTTAATATCCACCACTTCTAGCCCAAGCTCTTCACGTATATATTTGGCATTTTCCTCATTCTCTTCTCGGTTAATCGTGCATGTACTATATAAAAGCGTCCCTCCAACTTTAACATATTGAGATACTTGCTTTAAGATTGTTCGTTGAAGCTTTGCTAATTCTTTTAGGCTATCTTCTGTAATTTTGTATTTCAAATCCGTTTTTTTGCCCATGACACCTAACCCTGAGCAAGGTAAATCTGCAATGACAATATCTGCTTTTTCAATTGCTTCTTTATCTAAAATAGTCGCATCCCATTGCACTGCTTTTACATTATGCGTCTGAGTTCGTTCTATATTACTCTCTATTAAACCAATTTTATACTCTGTCAAATCTCGCGCTTCCACCATCCCACTTCCACTTAGCTTATCTGCTAAGTGTAGCGATTTTCCTCCTGGTGCTGCGCAAACATCTATAATATAGTCTCCTGTTTTGGGAGCTGCTACTTCACTTACCAGCATCGAACTAATATCTTGAACTTGGAATAATCCCTCTTGAAAGCTATCCATGAAATATAAGCTATCGTATTTACTTATCTCCAATGCATACGCTAAATATGGATGTTCTTCTACTACCACCTCTTCTGATTCTAAACGCTTAATAAGCTCTGCTTTTGATATCTTACTTTGATTCACTCTTATGGTTGTTTTTCCATCTTGTAAAAATGCATTTGCCATCTTTTCGAGTTTTTCTTCTCCATATTGATTGATCCACTTTTCTACAATCCACTCTGGCAAGGAATATTTCACGCTATAATATAAGTTTTTATTATCAGCGTCTGGTAATTGAACACTATCTAGATTCCGGCTAATCGTTCGCAATACTCCATTTACAAATCCTCGAAGTCCTCCAAATCCACGCTTCACCGTTAATTTTACAGCTTCATTACAAACTGCCGAATTTGGCACGCTGTCCATATATTTCAGCTGATACACTGCACTTCTAATTAAGTTGCGAATCAACGGCTTCATTTTTTTTACTTTAACTTTTGAAAATTGATTTATTATATAATCTAGCTCTATTGCATGTTCAATGGTACCTTCCGTCACCCTTGTAATAAACGCACGTTTTTTCTTATCCGCAAACTGATATTTGTCTAACGTTTCCCGTAATACAATATGACTGTATCTGTTATTTTCCAACACTTCTATAAGAATATCTAAAACGATTTCTCTTTCATTCATGGACATTAATCCCTTCTACTAGCAATCATCAACAATCTTAATAATTGAAGCAACGACGCTGCCGCACTCGCTACATAAGTCAATGCCGCTGCGCTCAATACCGCTTTCGTCCCCTTCAATTCATCTTGTCCTAAAATTCCTGTATCGCCTAAAAGACGTACAGCTCTACTCGAGGCATTGAATTCAACCGGTAATGTAACAACTTGAAACAATACTGATAAGGAGAATGCCAAAATCCCCAAATTGATGAATAATGATGATGAACTCCCTCCAATGAATAACCCTAAAATAATCAATGGCCATGCTGCCATGCTTCCAAAATTAGCAAGTGGTACAATTGCAGTTCTTATCGTCAGTGGACCATATGCCTGTTGATGCTGAATTGCATGACCACATTCGTGTGCTGCCACACCGACTGCTGCCACGGAATTCTGATTATACGTAGCATCCGACAAATTCACTGTCCTAGTTCTTGGATCGTAGTGATCTGTCAAGCTACCACTCACATGCATAACTTGTACATCTCCTAGTCCTTGACTCGAGAGAATTCTCTCCGCAGCTTCTCTTCCTGTCATTCCTCTAGCACTTCTTACTTTCGAATATTTTGCAAACGTTGACTTTACTCTACTTGATGCAGCTAAACAAATAACTGCGCCTATAATAACTAATATATATGTTGAATCAAACATTGTGTAATATAATGACATTTTTCGCTCCTTCTACTATAATTTCAAAAGTTTCTTTCTATGATTGTTTTGTTAATTGTTCACCAGCAGTAATCTGATATCCTCTCAAAAATGCACCCGCATCCATTCTCTTTTTACCCGGAATCTGTAATTCGTTTACTTTCAAAATCCCATCTCCCGTCATAACTGAAAACGACGTCTTATCTGTTGCAACGATGGTTCCTGGTACTGCATCCACCCCTTCTATATTAGGCAATATATCTGCATCCCAAATTTTCATCACTTTCCCATTCCAGTTAGTATATGCACTTGGCCAAGGATTTAACCCTCTGACTAAACGTTCTATCGTAACAGCACTTCGAGACCACTCGATATCGCCAAGTTGTTTCTTAATCATCTTCGCATATTCTGTCGTCATCTCACCTTGCTCTTTCGGTTCAATCGTCTTCTCTTCTAATCCAACTAAAGTTTCCACCAATAGTTTTGCGCCTGCACTCGCCATTTTATCATGAATACTTCCGTAAGTTTCTTTCCTATCAATCGGTATTTCTACCGTCAACAACATATCACCTGTATCCAAACCTTCATCCATCTGCATCGTTGTGATGCCTGTCACTTCTTCTCCATCAATGATGCACCATTGAAGCGGTGCTGCACCTCTATATTTCGGCAATAATGACGCATGTACATTGACACACCCATATGGAGTAAGCTCTAGAATCTCTTTTGGTAATATCTGGCCAAACGCAATAACAACCATGATATCAGCATTGTACTCTTTTAATTTCTCTACACATTCTGCTTCTCTTACTTTTTGTGGTTGAAACACTGGAATATTGTGTGCAATCGCACATTCTTTCACTGGTGTAAACTGCATCTCTTTTCCCCGACCTTTTGGTTTATCCGGTTGAGTAACTGCTAGTACCACTTCATGTCCTGCCTCTATGATTGCTTCTAATGTTCCCACCGAAAAATCAGGGGTTCCCATAAATATTATTCTCATAATTTTACTCTTCTCCATCTTCAAATTCTGCAGAATGTAATTCACCTTCTACTAAATCCACGTATAATTTACCTTCTAAGTGATCTATTTCATGGCAGAACGCTCTTGCTAAAAGACCTTCGCCTTCTAATATCTGTTCCTTCATTTCTTCGTCCAACGCTCTGACTTTTACGTAATTCGGACGTGTTACTTGTCCACTTTTACCAGGTACACTTAAGCAACCTTCATCGCCTACTTGCTCGCCGTCCTGCTCAATAATTTCTGGATTAATCAATACAATAGGACCGTCGCCAATATCAATTACCACTACTTTTTTAAGTATTCCAACCTGAGGTGCAGCCAATCCAACTCCCATAGATTCATACATCGTATCTAACATATCTTCAATCAGAATGTGTATTCTCTCTGTCATTTCCTCAATTTTCTTGCTAGGCTTATTTAACACTGCCTCTCCTATTTCTCTAATCTTTCTTACTGCCATCTTTTCTTCCTCCCGAGTTCGGATTACCAGACATTCATCGGATCAAAGTCAAACTGTACCCTAATGTTCTGAAAACCTTTATTAATTTCTATATATTGTTCTACCTTATTTTTTATCTGTATTAGCATATCATAATTATCCACTTTTAGGTATATGACTTTTCTGTAAAAATCATTAATTTTGCTAATACTAGGAGTTGTCGGTCCAATGATACTATAACAGTGTTTTTTATCAACTGTTTTAATAAATTTCACCGTATACTCTGATGCAACCTCCAATAATTCCAAGTCTTTTGCTTGCATTAATATTCCTAACAAATGCTCGACAGGTGGATATCCCATCATAGCTCTATATTCAATTTCTTCTCTATAAAACGCATCATAATTCTGCTCACTCGCCGCCACAATACTATAATGTTCTGGATTGTATGTCTGTATTACAACTTCTCCGTGAACCGTTCCTCGTCCTGCTCGCCCCGCAGCCTGTGTAAGTAGTTGAAAGGTTCGTTCACCCGCACGGTAATCATTAGAATGCAACGATAAATCTGCCGCCAATACTCCTACGAGTGTCACTTTGGGAAAATCATGCCCCTTCACAATCATCTGCGTTCCAATCAAAATATTAGCTTCTTCGTTTGCAAACGAAGATAATATTTTCTCATAACTATCTTTATTCCGTGTAGTATCTACATCCATGCGAAGTGTCTTAGCTTCTGGAAATTCTCGCCTGATTAATTCTTCTATCTGCTGTGTTCCTACTTTAAATCCTCCTATATGCTTAGATCCACAGGATGGACACAGATCACTTTTTTCTTCTGTATATCCACAGTAATGACATATCATTTTTCCGCCTTTATGCTCTGATAACGACACGTCACAGTGGGGACATTTATATACATACCCGCATGATCTACACGAAATAAATCCTGCATATCCTCTGCGATTTAGGAATAACATAATCTGTTCTTTTTTGTGCAATCGATCTACAATTAATCCTCTTAATTTCTCACTAATTATTGAACGATTACCATTCTTTAGTTCTTCCCTTAGATCAATTGTGTGAACTGTCGGTAACGCTTGTTTCTGCGAACGCTTCTTGAGTTCTAACAACTGATACTCCCGTTCACCCGCTCTATAATATGCTTCTAATGACGGAGTTGCTGAACCGAGCACAACACTTGCTTCTTCTAGTTTCGCACGTGCGATTGCAACTTCCCGCGCATGATATCTAGGCACTTGTTCACTCTTATACGTCTGTTCATGTTCTTCATCAATCACTATAATTCCCAATTGTGGAAATGGTGTGAACAATGCGGACCTCGGACCTATGATAATATCTATCTCACCATTTTTCGCCCTAGTCCACTGATCATAGCGTTCCCCTTTTGACAGTCTCGAATTCATAATAGAAACCCGATTGCCAAACCTTCGATAAAATCGCTGTACTGTCTGATAAGTAAGTGCTATCTCAGGAATCAACACGATCGCTTGTCTTCCAGATTTCACAACGGTATCAATCATTTCTATATAGACTTCTGTTTTTCCACTTCCTGTCACACCGTGGATTAAATAGGTATGGTATATTTCATTCTCATAATCTCTTGTAAATGTAGCAATCGCTTGATGTTGTTCTTCAGTATATTGAATCTGCTTTTCTTCTATCACTTGTTCCCTTACTGGATTCCGATACACCTGTTCTGATTCTATCACTAATACGCCTTGTGCTTCTAGAGATTTGACTACATTTAATGTAATGTTTAGTTTTTTAATAATTAATTCATAGTCCACTATAGGAGTATCCAACAAAGTCGCCATCAACCTAGCGCGAGCTTTCTGATTCTTGTGCAGATACTCTTCAAGTTTTTCTCTTCCTTCTGCTGGATTAAGAATCAATCTCACTCTACGTTTTTGCTTTTCATTTTCTTTTTCTTTGATTGGCAATACCGTCTTTAACGCCTGTATCATAGTTCCACCATAAGACTCTTTAATCCATGCAGCTAGTGCTACTAATTTCGCCTCAATATTTGTACTAGTTTCTGACACTCTTAGTACTGATTTAATTTTATTCACATCATATTGTGTCGTTTCTGACAGATTCACTACATAACCTTTGGTTTCTCTATTGCCACGTCCAAACGGTACTACTACCTCTAAACCGACTTTAAGCACCCCTTCTAATTCCGAAGGGATGCTATATTGAAATACTCTATCTAATTTCTCATGTGTAATATCTACAATAACATCTGCGTACATGAACACCTCAGCCTTTTCTTCTATACCACTGGTTTATTTTTCCGAAAGAATTTCAGCAATCAGCACTCTATCATCCATAGGATATTTCACCCCTTTAATCTCCTGATAATCCTCATGTCCTTTTCCTGCAATGATAATAATATCTCCTGGTCTACCATGTTCAATTGCGTAACGTATTCCATCTTTTCTATCACAATGTTCTACGTATGCTCCCGACGTCTTACTAATTCCCGATTTAATATCATTGATAATATCTTGCGGTTCTTCAAATCTTGGATTATCTGATGTAATAATTGTCAAATCAGCAAGGTTTCCTGATACTTCTCCCATCTCAAATCTACGAGATTTGGCACGATTCCCACCGCAACCAAATACACACACTAAGCGTGTCGGATTGTATTCTCTAAGTGTAGTTAGTAAACTCTCTAAACTCATGGCATTGTGTGCGTAATCTATCATCAGCGTGAATTCATCTGACACTTTCACCATCTCAATACGCCCTTTGGCCTTCGCCACCTTAAGCGCTGATTGAATCTTCTCTACTGGCACATCAAAATGTCTACAAACCGCAATCGCTGTAAGTGAATTATATACGCTAAACTTTCCTGGAACATCGATTTCCACATCAAAATCCATCAATCCCGCTACGTGATACGCTACTCCTAAGTATCCTGGTTTTGACACTAATTCTGTATTAATTGCGCGAATATCTGCCTGTTCACCAAACCCAAATGTCTCCACCTTACATGTCGCTTCTTTAAAAACCGCTTCAAAATGGCTATCATCTGCATTTGCAATTCCGATTTTACATTGTTTAAATAATAGCGCCTTGCATCTCAAGTAATCTTCAAAATCGGTATGTTCATTTGGTCCAATATGATCTTCACCTAAATTCGTAAAGATTCCAATCTCAAATTCAATTCCTGCTGTTCTGTGTAACATCAATCCTTGTGATGAAACCTCCATTACTACACTGTCACATCCAGCTTCAATCATCTCTTTAAAGTACTTCTGTATCGTAAAGGATTCTGGTGTTGTATTCGCTGCCGGAATCACCTTTTCTCCAATAATCGCTTCAATAGTCCCTATCAACCCAACCTTATGACCTACTCCTTCTAGAATATCTTTCACCATATAAGTAGTCGTGGTCTTTCCTTTTGTCCCTGTAATTCCAATCACTTTCAAAGATTCTGCTGGATATCCAAAATATGCTGCTGATGTTAATGCCAATGCATATCTCGTATCTTCTACTTTAATAACTGTCACACCTTCTGGTGCCGAAACTTCTTTCTCCACTATCACTGCAATAGCACCTTTTGCTACCACGTCTTCTATAAAGTCATGTCCATCTACAACTGCACCACTAATACATACGAAAACACTCTCTTGCACTATCCGTCTCGAATCATTTGTAAGTTCTGTGACCTCTATCTCTTCTGTTCCTTGCACTACGGTATAGTCTAATCGTTCTAATAATTGTGTTAATTTCATAAATGCACCCTCCCAAATTCGTAAACTTTATTATACCATCAATTCTTCCATGCTGCAATGGAGCGCCTTCGCAAGTTTCAACAACGTCTCTGCTTGTGCTTTATTAATATCATTCTGCCTTTGTTCATACAATTGAATCATGCGAAGCGAAACTCCTGATTGTTCTGCTAAAACTCTTTGGGAGTAACCTTGCATCCTACGTAATCTCGCAATAGTAGTTTCTGTGTTGTTTCGATAAAGTTCTATTCTGGCATCTAACACATCAACGAACTTTGAGATGTCAGCCTCATGTAATGTAGGATATAGCTGTAATACAATGTCAAATGTTACGTATTCCAATAATCTGCCAAAACTTAATTCTGATTCGAATTGATAATACGCTAACGACCACATGCCCCAGTATTCCGGACTTTTATCTAATGTGTAATATTGCTTTACCTCTATCTCTGTTCCAAATGTGATATACAACACTTCATGTGCTAATTCAATCCCTGACATTCCCACCGTGTATT
>JAWXVA010000113.1:0-7828 GCA_044425815.1 Eubacteriales bacterium | reverse complement strand
GCTCTGACAGTTGGTAATCTGGTATCATAACTGTGTAGTAGGTCGTCACAATCGCTAATTCGTCTGTAGATTCCGTGTCTGACTTTGGTGTAATCTCAATCTCCCCAGCCAAACTATCAATTACCACTTTCTCTATCTCTTGTTTTTCGAGCATCTCTAGAAATTCACTATATGATATTTCTTGTGATGACGTACTATCCATAAATTGATACATAAACATAATCGCACACAAGGTTATTAACGCTGTAAATAATACGACATTAAATGATTGTTTGTTATTATTATTTTTATTGTTATTGTTGTTATTGTTATTATTGTTATTATTGTTATTTGAATTGTTGTCCATTCTTATCCTCCTCATGGGTATCTTACTATTATATGTTGGAATGTAATTTTTATCAACAGAAAGATTGTGAAAAATCTAAGTCTTTCCAACTATTCATCCACAGTTGTTGTATGCATTTACAACTGTAGATTGATTATTGCAAATTTAGCAATTTTTAATAATATTTCTCGTATGAATCATAGACTTTCTCTTTTCTCAAGATAATATTTATAGTATAATTGGCTCTATGATTAATGAAGGGTATACATACGAAGAGGAGAGTTGGAATGAAGATAGGATTTGATAACGACAAGTATTTGGCTATGCAGTCACAACATATACGAGAGAGAATTAATAAATTTGATAATAAATTATACTTAGAATTTGGCGGAAAACTATTCGATGATTACCATGCTTCTAGAGTGCTTCCAGGGTTTGAACCAGATAGCAAATTGAGACTTCTAAAGGAACTTTCAGATCAAGCAGAAATTGTCATTGTTATTAGTGCTATTGATATTGTAAAAAATAAGGTTCGTGGTGATCTTGGTATCACTTACGATGATGATGTACTTCGATTACGTAAGGCATTTCAAGATAATGGCTTATATGTAGGTAGTGTTGCTATTACACAATATGCTGGTCAAAGCAGCGCCGATTTATTCAAGGCACGTTTGGAAAAATTAGGAATTAAAGTATATTTATTACATAATATCGAGGGCTATCCTACAAACATTTCTCTTATAGTGAGTGATGAAGGATATGGTAAAAATGATTATATCGAAACAGAACGACCACTTGTAGTAATCACTGCTCCAGGACCTGGTAGCGGTAAGATGGCTACTTGCCTTTCTCAATTATACCATGAACACAAGCGCGGAATTCTTGCTGGATATGCGAAATTCGAGACGTTTCCTATTTGGAATCTTCCACTAAAGCATCCTGTGAACTTAGCCTATGAAGCTGCTACTGCTGATTTGAATGATTTGAATATGATTGATCCATTCCATCTAGAAGCTTATGGAACAACCACTGTGAACTATAATAGAGATATTGAGATTTTCCCTGTACTTGGTGCTATATTTGAGCAAATCTATGGAGAAAACCCTTATAAATCGCCTACTGATATGGGTGTAAATATGGCTGGTAATTGTATTTCTGATGATGAAGCCTGTCAACTCGCTTCTCATCAAGAGATTATTCGTAGATACTATTCGATACAAGCTGGTTTATTAGAAGGAACTTCTAGTGAAAATGAAGTGTTTAAATTAGAGTTATTGATGAAGCAAGCTGGTATTAGCACCGATATGAGAGCAGTCGTAAAGTGTGCGCTTAAATACGAGCAAGAAATCCAAGCACCTTGTGCTGCTTTAGAATTAAAAGACGGACGAATCATCACCGGAAAGCAAACATTATCTCTTTGTGCCACTTCAGGACTCATCTTAAATGCACTCAAAGAATTATCCGGCGTTGACTCGGAAACAGATATTATTTCACCTGATGCGATTTCACCGATACAAGCACTCAAAACAGGATATCTTAGAAGTAGTACCGCCGAACTATTAATAGATGAAACACTGATTGCACTTTCTATCAGTGCCGCTACGGATAATGCTGCAAAATTGGCATTAGACCAATTACCAAAATTATCTGGATGCCAATTACACACCACGACTATGCCAGCCCCTATCGACATACAAGTTCTACAAAAGCTAGGCATACAGGCCACATCAGAAGCTAGATATTAATATCCACATGATTTTTAATTTTAACCCTATCCATATTTAGTTCCACAATAAACGAAGGGATGTAAAGCCAGCTGATACTACTCAGTTGATTTTACATCCCTTTTATCTTTACTTTTCGTAGTGAATAAATCTACTGCGACCACTACGCTTTGCCATATAAAGTGCTTGATCTGCATACTTTAGAAGTTCACTATAGTCGACTTCATAATCTTCTGCCATTACATATCCACCACTCATTTTCACATCTATTGCTACTCCATTTCTTTGAACATATGCATTTTGGAAATATCCCGCAAGTTCTTCAATGTATTGTCCTAAAATCTCACGTTCTTCTCCGTAAATTACTACGACAAATTCATCTCCGCCAAGTCTACACATTATCTTATTCGGTGCTTTTATCATCTTCATTATATAAGCACAGTGTTTAATAGCTGTATCCCCTGCATCATGGCCATATACATCGTTAATCATCTTTAAATTATCCATATCCAGCGCAATAATCATTACATTCTTCGCTTGATCATCTTTTCCAAACAATTTTTCTATCTCACGATAGAATGCACGACGATTTAATAATTCTGTCATCATATCATAATCTCGCTCATACTGTAGGTTATTTTTTTCATTTACCGAATCCGTCACATCTATCATGAGCCCATATTCGCCCTCGTTATGTGATAAAGTCTCTATACTTAAAAATGTACCATTATCACAATAGTAAATAGTATCCTCATCTACATTATTTTTTTTAATAGATTGAATTTTCTTCTCGAATAAATCTTTGTCTGACAAAAGAAGATTTAATTCTTCTTTATTTACTTGCAATAATTCACCCATTTTACTTGTAGCAAATACTCGTTTCATATCTTTTTTGTATTCATAGATTGCCATCTTCGTATCTACATGATCTAAAACACGTGAAATCTTATCTGTTGTATCTAATAGATTGGTAACCATAACATTTAACTGTTCGCTCAAATTGCTAAATTCTGGAGATGTTTTTATATCCACTTTCGTATCTAAATTTCCATTTGCAATCTGATCCACTTTTACAATTAGCTGTTCAAAATTACGCAATATCGTCACTTCAATAATTTGCAATAAGGCGAATAAAATCCCAACACCTACGAGTATACAATAAAAATTCAACAACAATGTATAATTCACAACGTCATAAAATATTGTGGAATACTCTACCGTTACACCTATTATAACATCATCGATTTCTTGAAATACACACACATATTTTATTCCGTCGATTTCCATAGTCTCAAGCTCACCACTCGTATCAATAGTGCTCATATCTACTCCAAGTAATTCCATTTCTTTTCCTAAATACTGCTCTTCGCTTGTACCTATAACTGTTCCCTCTATCGGATCTATTGCAAATAAAATCGTATCCTCACTTGTCGGCATATTCGCAAATATGTAAGAGAGTTCATTCTGACTTTGCGCTTCTATAATGCGCTCTGGCTCAAGCCCTATTTGCACAATATTCGATCCATCGCTCATCCAAGTCGCAACATACATCATCAGTTTATCCTCTGCTGTATTCGGTGTGACATCCTGACATAATGTTAATGTTTTATCTGTTAATAGTGGTAGGAAAAACGCCATCTGTTCCCCCGAGTCGAAGCTATAGCCAAAATATTTCTCCTCAGACCCCTTATATATGACTCCTTCTTCATCAAAAATATGAATTTCATCTACATTGATAAGTTCAGCCAACTCTAGAAACTCTTCGGTCGTGTTGATATCCACATGCTCCACTATATATGCTGCTGTCTGAGCTTTTATCTTATATTCATCTTTTAATGAATCCGCTAACGTCTCTATGCTTTGCTCATTTCGGCTTAAAATGTCCTCTATTTGTTCAATGGTAGACAAGGAACTCTCTTGTATATTGCCTTCCACTTCAACCCCTCTATAAATACCATTCACAACTACTAGTACAAGCAACACTGCTAACACAAACAATGATAATTTTTTTACTATTTGTTTTTTCATAACTTCCCCTTATCCTTAGTAGATTCTTCTATAGTTTTTCATTGAATCGTACTAAAATCCGTTTATTGTTATCATTATAGTCACATGTAAACAAAGTCATATCATAAATCATAACTTCTAATTGCGCTACCTCTGTCTCTGCAATCTGTGTAATCTCTACTACTTGATAGACTGTTTCTATTCCACTAACTTTCGTATAAATCGCTTCATCCCCTATTTCTAAATCTATCAACTGCCCAAAATGTGCTTGATAATTATGTGCCGCAATAGAAAATGGAATCTCCTGATAAATACATGGTGAATCCTTCAGATTACTGTACGACCACTCTGTTTGAATTGGCAATGTTAACTCCAGTTTGGGAATCGTCAGTATTCCACTATATAAATTATCTTCTACCTCAATATTATATTCGCTCGTTTCATCTGCTTGTTCCAAGCGATCCGATTCATCGCTATCTGTATCCATAACTACTAATAGCTTTTCTACTATTATAGCACTATTCTTGCGTGCTTTCATTTCAATCTGCTGATTTTCTACAAATAAATATCCTGCATAGCAGATAACACAACTCCCTAGTAGGATACACATTCCACTTATGCTAATCTTCTTCATCTTTTCTTCTTTTTCTTCCTCCAAGTAATATTCCTACTAATAGAAAAATTACTCCTGCTGCATACAGTGATATCACATTCGCATTCGTTCCTGTCTGTGGCAAGCTCTCAACTGCTTGTACTGTTCCCGATACTGTTTCTTGCGTACTCTCTTGAACTATATCCTCTGTCGTCAAATCCTCATCTTCTACACTCAAAGTCATCACCTTGGGCTCTGCCGTATAGGAATAAACATACCGCTCTCCATCATACGCTCCTATCGTTATTAGGAATGGTTCCGAGTAAATCTGTTCTGCATCTATTTCTACCATTTCTGATTGAATAAAATATAATCCTAAATCTAAATCATCTAATTTATAGTTCCCACTCTCATCTGTCAAAAATATCATATCTGGCTCAATCATTCCATAAGCAATTTCATTCTCTAAATAGGTATTTATTTCAATCAAATATGCATTATTCGTAAGTTGATCAAAGTCTATCTTGGCCCACTCGTAGCTTGGTAAGAGACTATATTCCTCTTCTTCTAACGTTGCAATATGATAGACTTTGAATTCTACATCTTCAAGTGGATTCTCACCCTGTCTATAATCAATGATAATCGTCCCTTTTAAATCTGTCTCCATACACATCTACTCCTTTCCTATTTTTTGCATTCTTTGCTTTTGTTTCTTCTCCCACCTGTAATTTCCTACTAGTATGATAATAATTAAAACGACAACGATTATAGTCGCTAGAATAGTCAGAATATAAATCATTCCAAATGTATCGTTCTCTTTTTGTATTTTTTCGCCTGTTCCTTCTTGTGTCTCGATTTGTTTCCCATGCACAAGTAACCTATGGGAATTGATCCCATAGGGCGTACACGTTACAAGGGTTACCATATCGATTCCCTCTCTCGGTGCTACTGCATCTACTTCATATGGTTCTACTACATTTATCTCAAAAACTTCATACGTAAATATCTGATCCAGTATTGCTAGTTCAAATGTATCGCCTATTTCTAGCTGATCTAAATCTGTTAGTAAATCAGCTGAAGGTAATCCCGTGTGCCCTGTGATAACCGTACTATTCCCGATATCGCCCGTTGGTAAATGTGTGCCTTCTAAATGTCCAACTGCTTTCTGTAACGTAGAATCTTCTGTACCATGGTAAATTCCTAAGCGTACACCTATCTTATCTATATTCAAGTACCCCATCATACCACCTGAAATATCTAGTGTCTCTAGGTAGGTCTGATAGATTGGATCATCCTCTTCATATACTTGCGGCTCGCCCGTAATCATCGAATTGAACTCTCGTGCCTCTTGAAACATTTTTTCATAAGTACTTAATTCTTCGCTATCCGTTTCAGTCCCTACTTGCTCTACCAAGTCACTATACTTCGCTATCTCCCAATAGTTATAAATCTTATTAACTACATTTCCTATGATAGGATACAACACGAGTGAGAGCCCAATGATAAATATAATTCTGATAATAATCGTTTGTTTTCTTCTACTCATTGTGCCATCACCTTCCCGTTGTTCCTCTCGCTTTTTTGACTGATGATACTATTTTAGATTTCCGTTTTTTCTTTTAGGATTTCTACTTCTAACCATGAATACTCCGATTGCTCCTAGCATCAAAACACTACCACTTATTACAAAGAGGATTGATCCAGTCCCTCCAGTTCCTGGGAATAATTCACTTGATGTATTCTTAATTGTAGTTGATAATTTCCCGTTGCTAACCGTAACACTCGTATTAGAAGATGTAATCGTAGGTGTGCCACTAGTATAATCTGCTGTGATTTTGAATGATACATCATCTGCTTTTGAATAACCGTCTGGTGCTGTCACCTCTCGTATAATATACGTCGTAGCATCATCTAGTCCATTGATTGTGAATTTCCCGGTACTGTCTGTCGTAATATATCCATCGCCACTACTCAAATCTGGCGTTCCAGATTGTTGTACTACATATACATTCGTCTCACTTTCAACTAAATACACCTGATACTCTGGTTCTGTCTCCGATGCTGGACTCACAAATAGTCCAAATACTGCATCCTTTAATGTTGTTACCCCACTACTGTCTGTCTTCGTGACATCAAGAGCAAAAGTATAACTCGTTACAGACGCACTATCGGTACCCGTACTGGCTGAAACATATGGATTGTTACTATATACTAAATCTACTGTATTCGTTTCTTTTTCCATTGCCACTGCTGCCGTATCTGTTACGGTTCCTGTATAATAGATATAGAATACATTCATCTGATCGTAGTATCCTAATATCCCTAATACATCTATTGTAAGATCAAATATTTTATTCCCTGTTGTATAATTTGTTATATCGTGAAACGTTCCAGATACTTCCGTCGTTAATTCTGCATCTAGATAGATTTTTAAACTGTCTGAATTATATGTTATCCCCTCTGTCAATGTATCTGAGATAATGTAGGTGTATTCATCATATGCGGTAACATCTGTTGGTAAAGTAGCAGTAATTCTATACTCAACAATATCTCCGATTTCATAGTCTGCTACGGTATCCCAACGCCCTTGTGTTTCCGCAACTATCGTTCCTCCTACATCATTTAAAGGGGAATTATCCGTCCCATTATGTGAGCGATCATTATGCCATACTTCTTTATTAATCTCAGGTTGAGATCCTTTTAATCCTATCGTTACATTTTCTGTATATGCTCCAGCTGCACTTTTTTCAGGTAAAGATACAAGCATCCCTGCTGACATGGTACTAGAATTACTACTTGTATCTACAATCAGATAGTAACCTGGATCAAGTAATCCTGAAGTCATCGTCTCCACCGTTCCTGATGTACTCACATCTCCTGATATTGTAGTCACCGCTGTGATTGCTGCATTATTTGTTGCTTCTGTTCTCAATGCAGATGCTAAAGCCGTTAGCTTTGCAGTCGTATCTTGCGCATGGATATATGCTTCTGCTTTCTCATCATCAATCTCCGTTGAATCTGCTGTACACCCTTGTTCAATAAAAAAATTTTCAAATGCATCATTCACAGTATAGCTAATGGTTGCATCACTTACTGTTGCATCAAAGACTTTATATACGTCAAATGTTTTTCCTTCTAGCTTAATCCCTGTACTTGCAAATTCATTGGATATAATAATGC
>JAWXVA010000112.1:0-7832 GCA_044425815.1 Eubacteriales bacterium | reverse complement strand
AGGTGTTTATTCTATCAACTTTGCAGCGATGATATTAGGTACAGATATCGAAGAAATTCAATCCGTTTGTGTAAAAGGAGAAACGGGAGTAGATATGCAAAATTCTATGATATTCAAGTATAAGAGTGGAGCAGTAGCTTCACTTCAGAGCAGTGCATTAGCATCTACAGAGCAATACGGAATTGTGCATGGAACGGGTGGATATATAATTGCAAAAAATATTAATAATGTGGATGTAATAGAAGTATATAATCCAGATTGTAAATTACTAGAATCGCATACAGTGCCAGAGCAGATAACAGGATTTGAAGACCAAGTCAGAGCATGTATGAAAGCAATCCAAGAAGGAAAAAAAGAATGCGCAGAGATGCCCCATGAAGAGATTGTAAAAATAATGGAAATAATGGATGGATTAAGAAGAGAATGGGGAATCGTATATCCTGTAGAAAAATAAAATGTAGAAAAATTGGAATTACATTGATATTTTCTTGACAACATTGATAATAATTTGTTAAAATTAGACTATGGTTTAAACTATAGTCTAATTTGCGTTTTAGGGAGGTAACAATGCCGAAAATTACTAGTATACAGAAGTACTCGATTCATGATGGAGATGGAATTAGAACGACGGTATTTTTTAAGGGTTGCCCACTTAAGTGTGTATGGTGTCATAACCCAGAGACACAGGAGTATGGAGCGCAAGTGATGCACGATAAAGATCGGTGTGCAGGATGTCAATCTTGTGTAGTAGCCTGTCCCCATGGAGCTATTTCGTGTAAGGATGGTAAGGCGGTTACAGATCCTAAGATATGCGAGAAATGTGGAGTATGCACGGACCATTGCGTTGCGAATCTCAGAGAAATATCAGGGATGGAGTACGACGTGAAGTCCATTGTTGATGAAGTGATGAAAGACGAGATGTTCTATGAAGAATCTGGCGGAGGGGTCACATTATCGGGTGGCGAAGTCATGACCATGAATATGGATTTTATAGAAGATTTAGTGAAGAAATTGTATAAAAAAGGGATTTCAATTACCATTGATACTTGCGGGTATGCAAAATACGAGAATTACCAGAGAATTTTACCATATATAGATACATTTTTATATGACGTGAAAGCGATGGATTCGGATATACATTGTGAGTATACGGGAGTGGATAATAAACTCATACTAGAGAATCTCAAGAAATTATCTGCGGACGGAGCAAGAATCTATATAAGAATACCGACGATTAAGGAAGTAAATGGAACAGAGGAACATATGAATAAAGTGATAGATTTCTTACAGGAGAATCATATCAGTGTGGCTCAGGTGAATTTGTTACCATATCATAATATAGGCGCAGGGAAGTATGATAAAATGGGCGGTACGTATCAAGGATATCACTTGAGTGCACCGACGAATGAAGAGATGGAACATTTTGTAGAAGTATTTCAAAATAGAGGATATCAAAACACAAAAATAGGAGGTTAGTGAAATGGAATTAAGAGGTATGAACGAAAGAATTCAGAAATTAAGACAGCTAAGTGTTGGTACGGAAGCACACATTGATACAGAAAGAGCGAAGATAGAGACAGAGGTCTATAAAGAATTCGAAGGTGCTGTTTCGATTCCGATGTTACGTGCGTTGGTGCTTAAGAAGTATTTTGAGAAAAAAACATTGTATATTGGTGAAGGCGAACTGATTGTTGGTGAAAAAGGAGATTCTCCACAAGCGGCACCTACATTTCCAGAGTTATGCTGCCATACAGTAGAAGATATGCACATTATGAATGATAGAGATTTAATTAGCTTCAAAGTAAAAGAAGAAGATTATTCGTATCAAGAGGAAGTGATTATTCCTTACTGGGAGAAGAGAGCTGTACGTAATAAAATTATTCGCAACATGACTCCAGAATGGAAGTCTGCTTATGAAAGTGGTATCTTTACAGAATTTATGGAGCAACGTGGACCAGGACACACAGTTGGTTCTTTCAAAATCTATGAAAAAGGATTCCTTGATTATAAAGCAGAGATTCAAGAATCGTTAGATAAGTTAGATTTTATGAATGATAAAGAAGCATTGAACAAGAAAGAACAGTTAGAAGCAATGGCAGTAGCTTGTGATGCAATCATGATTCTTGGAGCTCGTTATGCAGCATATGCACGTGAACTAGCAGCTGCAGAGACAGATGCGACAAGAAAAGCAGAATTATTACAAATTGCAGAAAACTGTGATGTTGTACCAGCAAATAAACCACAGACATATTGGCAAGCAATACAACAATATTGGTTCGTACACTTAGCAGTGACAAGTGAATTGAATCCTTGGGATGCATATTCGCCAGGTAGATTAGATCAACATTTGAATCCATTTTATGAGAAGGATACAGAGACAGGAACACTAGATGAGGATCGCGCATTAGAATTATTAGAGTGTTTATGGGTGAAATTTAATAACCAACCAGCACCTCCAAAAGTAGGGATTACATTAAAGGAAAGTAGCACATATACAGACTTTGCCAATATTAATACAGGTGGTATCTCATCAGATGGATCAAATGGAGTAAATGATGTAAGTTACTTGATTCTTGATTGTATGGATGAGATGAAGCTACTACAACCAAGCTCGAATGTTCAGATTAGTAGAAAAACACCAGAGAAATTCTTACGTCGTGCTTGTGAAGTATCAAGAGAAGGATGGGGGCAACCAGCATTCTACAATACAGAAGCGATTATTCAAGAATTAATGAATGCAGGAAAATCACTTGATGATGCACGTCTTGGCGGAACAAGTGGCTGTGTAGAAACAGGTGCATTTGGTAACGAAGCATATATCTTAACAGGTTACTTCAATATTCCTAAGATTTTTGAATTAACACTTAACAATGGATACGATAAAGTAGCTGAAAAACAATTAGGGTTAGAGTTAGGCTATGCAGCAGATTTCGCTTCATATGATGAGTTATACGATGCATTTAAGAAACAAATTGCACACTTCGTAGATATCAAAGTACAAGGAAGTAACGTAATCGAGAAGATTTATGCTGAATATATGCCAGTACCATTCTTATCGATTATTACGAATGACTGTATTACAGTAGGAAAAGACTACAATGCAGGTGGCGCAAGATACAATACAAACTACATTCAAGGAGTAGGTATTGGAACAATCACAGACTGTTTAGCAGCTGTAAAATACAATGTATTTGAAGAGAAAAAATTTACGATGGAAGAATTAATGACAGCAATCGAAGATAACTTCGAAGGTCATGAGATGATTCTAAACCTAGTAAGAAATAAATCACCAAAATACGGTAATGATGATGCATATGCAGATACAATCATGAAAGATGTATTTGAATATTATAGAGACACAGTTACAGGAAGACAAAACATGAAAGGTGGTTACTATCGCGTTAACATGCTTCCTACAACATGCCACGTGTATTTTGGAGAAGTGATGATGGCTAGTGCAAATGGTCGTTTGGCTAAGAAACCAGTTTCAGAAGGTATTTCACCAGAGAAAGGTGCAGATACATTTGGACCAACAGCTGTAATCAAATCAGCGTCGAAAATGGATCATTTATCAACAGGTGGAACATTATTGAATCAAAAATTCACACCAAGTGTAGTGTCTGGTGAAGAAGGATTGAAACAAATGGGTAATTTGGTTCGTTCGTACTTTAACATGGATGGTCACCATATTCAATTCAATGTAATAGATAGAGATGTCTTGATTAAAGCACAACAAAATCCAGACGAATATAAGGATTTAATCGTACGTGTAGCTGGATATAGCGATCATTTTAGAAATCTTAGTAAAGAGCTTCAAGATGAAATTATTAATAGAACAGAGCAAAGCTTCAATTAATGAACAAGTCTTCAATTAATAGGCAAAGCATGTTATTATTAGGTAGAAATTGATTCATATTAGTTAGTCATTGTATGAATTGATTTAATATATATCATAAGAGGAAGAAGAGGAGACAGATGATGGAATTTAAAAATGTAACATTAGTAAAAGCAGCAAACGTATATTTCGAAGGTAAAGTAACTAGCAGAACTTTCTATATGGAAGATGGCGAAAGAAAAACACTTGGATTCATGATGGGTGGAGATTATACATTTAGCACAGGTGCAGAGGAATTAATGGAAGTACTTGGCGGAGAAATGGATATTAGACTACCAGGAGAAACTGAATTTACAACTTATGCTACAGGCACTTCATTTGTAGTTCCAGCGAATGAGAAATTCGATGTGAAAGTTGCGGCATATGCGGATTATTGTTGTTCATACAGAGAAGCATAAGATAAAATCAAAAGAGTGCCTTGGAGAATCCAGGGTACTTTTTGCATAAAGAATGCAAAAGAGAGGGGGAGTAGGTTGTGAAAGGGAAGACAAGTGTAAAAGAGCGAATTATTAATGCGGCTTGGGAGATGTTTTATGAAAAAGGATATGAT
This sequence comes from Eubacteriales bacterium, assembly GCA_044425815.1. GTDB lineage: Bacteria > Bacillota > Clostridia > Lachnospirales > Lachnospiraceae > CAUPWF01. Next base: position 3,387 of record JAWXVA010000112.1, on the reverse strand, counting down.
CATACTACAGTAGATGATATTATTGCACTGTCAGGAACATCGAAGGGGTCTTTCTATTACTATTTTGAGAGTAAGGATTCCCTGCTAAGCACTTTATCTTCGATATTAGATGAGAAATATGAAGAATTAAGTGATAAAATGCCAGAAGATATGCATGCATTTGATAAATTAATGCTGATGAATCACGAAGTTCATAAATTCATGGAACACAAGATAGATGTGCAGTTATTAGCATCCTTGTATTCGACACAATTAACAACTAAGAGCGATAGGCATTTATTAGATCAAAATCGTGTGTACTATAAATTATTACAGAAGATAGTTGATGAGGGGCAGCTCAAAGGTGAATTGACTCTTGATAAATCAGTTGGAAATATCTGTAAGCTATATGGTATTTATGAGAGGGCATTAGTCTCGGATTGGTGCCTCTGCCAAGGCTCGTATTCATTGGCGGACTATAGTAAAGAATACATGCCAATTATGATGGAACATTTTAATGTGAAATAATAAAGGGAAGGGGAGTAATATGTATAATAGATTAGAAAGTACAAGAAATGATAAGGTGGCACAGAAGGTTATCAAAGGACTTGATAGCAGAAATATGCAGGGATTTTATGTTAAGACGAAAGAAGAAGCACTTGCGAAAGCAATGGAGTTGATTGAAGAAGGTAGTTCCATTGGTTGGGGCGGATCTGCCAGTATCGAACAAATTGGTCTGAAAAAAGCATTAGAAGCTGGTGAATATACACTTATTGACAGAGATAAAGCGAAATCGATAGAAGAAAAGGAAAAAATAGTTCGCGAGTGTTTTAGTGCAGATTATTTCCTGACCAGTACCAATGCTATATCGGAAGATGGAATTCTTGTAAATATCGATGGAAATAGTAATCGAGTAGCGGCTATTTGCTTTGGACCAAAGAAAGTCATCATGATTGTGGGAATGAACAAAGTCTGTAAGACAGAAGCCGATGCAATGTCAAGAGCTAGAAATACAGCAGCACCAATAAATGCACAGCGTTTCCCTATTAAGACACCATGTAAGGAAACAGGGAGTTGTGCTAATTGTCTAAGTAAAGATACAATATGTTGTCAATTTGTAACTACGAGATTTAGTAGACATACGGATAGAATTTATGTTATCTTAGTAGATGAGAATCTAGGATTTTGATAAATAGATTATAGAACGAAAGATACTAGGAGACAACATGCAAGTTTTAAATGAAATGGATCGAGATTTACTCTTATGGATTCAAGAGAATCTAAGGACAAAAGAACTAACCGAACGTATGAAAAAAATTACGCATCTGGGAGATAAAGGTTGGCTTTGGGTGACGATTACTTGGGTATTATATATGTGTAAGAAGACTAGAAGGATAGGCGTGTGCATGGCAGCATCGCTTATGTTAGCGGCCTTTGTGACGAACTTGATAGTGAAGCCATATGTGGCAAGATCAAGACCTTATGATTCGGTACGTGGGTTAGAGCGTTTGATACCGTTACAATACGATTGGTCATTTCCTTCAGGACATACCTCTGCATCTTTTGCAGCAGCAGGAATCATATATTTTATGGCGTGCAAGAAATGGGGCACGGTAGCACTACTATTGGCATCAGCAATATCTTATTCAAGAATGTATCTGGGGGTACATTACCTGTCTGATGTATTGGCAGGAGTAGCTGTCGGTCTCGGAAGCGCAATGATTGTAGATGAAATAAATGAAAGAATAAAATAAATGAAAGAGTAAGCAGCAGAGGTTAATCGCCCTTGCTGCTTAATTTATTGTGGTCATTATCCCAATATTTGTTGTTATCAGCTGGAAAGGCATTAAATTCACGGTGCGTTCCATTTGTAAGAAAATCGGGAGATTGTATTGCTGATTTTGGTTTTTTGTTATTCATAAATTGTAATCTGTTTTTTGCTTGTTCAGCAGAATCCATAAGAAAAACTCCTTTCACTTAGAATACTATCTTAGTATCTTCGTAAAAGGAGCTTTTTATTCATTTCAAATTGTACGTACAGTATAAATTACATCTTAGTTGGTTCTGGATAAGTTTCTCCAAATGTATCAACTGTAACAGATTTCATTACTTGATCTTCCAGTGGTCTATCACTATAATCTGTTGCTACTTCAGCAATTTTATTAACAACTTCTAAGCCTTCGATTACCTTACCAAATGCAGCGTAAGCACCGTCTAAATGAGGTGATGTTTGATGCATAAGGAAGAATTGAGAACCAGCAGAGTTTGGTGACATAGAACGAGCCATAGAAAGCACGCCTGGCTCATGTTTTAAATCATTTTTAAATCCATTCTGTGCAAATTCACCTTCGATTGAATATCCAGGACCTCCCATACCATTTCCGTTAGGACATCCGCCTTGAATCATAAAACCACGAATAACACGGTGGAAAATAAGACCATTGTAGAATCCTTTGTTAATTAAAGAAATAAAGTTATTTACTGATGAAGGAGCAATCTCAGGGTAAAGCTCTGCTTTCATAATGTCGCCATTTGCTAATTCAAATGTTACGATTGGGTTTGCCATAATAGTTAGTTCCTTTCTTAATTGAAAATTCGTTATTACCGTTATTTACGATGTTCTTATTGTACCTAATTATTGAGATTTCGTAAAGTGTTAATTATTCAGCCACAGTTGTATCTAGGAGCTTACAAGTAATATATTTCTAGCCAATATCTCCGTAAGATACTTACATAGTTATAAAAACCCACTAAAGCCTGTCATTCTCTCGTTTCGCTTATTAACAAGCTCAAGCAAAACTCGTGCTGAACTACGCACTCAAACAGTTGCTTATCGCTTGTAGCTAGAAACGAGAGAATGACAGACTTTTAACGTGAATTGTTTTTATAACTATGCAAGCATCTTACTACATTCTGGATCATCTACATTATTACTTGTATTCCACCATAAATAAATTGGCATCACGGGCGAGATGCGATTTGCGACTTCGCTTTATGAAGCCAATTGTATTGATAACGTGCTTATGCTGAGTTCGAAAACGTTGATATCTGAAAAACCATATTCCGCTAGCGGTGACAATTTACGTTAAGAAGCTGAAATACTACTTGCAACTAATTGTGAGCGGCAAGCAACTGTTTGAACGCGTAGCGTGAGTTTTGCGTGAGCGAACATATAGATGTTGCAAGTAGTATTTTAGCTTTAGTGGTCACAGGTAGCGGAATATGGTTTTTCAGATTTAATTACATTTATAAATAATGCGTAAGCCACCTGATACAACTGTGGCTGATTAGGAATAGATTTCGCTGTCTCGAAATCCTTATGAATAAAGGGGTGTAGCACTTGTAAAAAAATAAATCGCCACTAATTATGACGTAAATATAGGCTTTTAAGGGTAAAGTAATGACAAA
>JAWXVA010000111.1:0-7856 GCA_044425815.1 Eubacteriales bacterium | reverse complement strand
TCCTTCTTGGTCCTCACTTGGAATTGCATAAGCTTTTATTTGATATTCGCCCATTACATCTTCTTTCCCTAAAGCATTCTGCACAAATGCAAGAGTCTCCGTATAATAGCGCTGTCCATCGATTGATGTTATCATGGTTAAATACTCTATCTCGCCGTCCACTTCGAATTCTGCTGTCATAATCGTAATCGTATCTTCAATGGATTCATATGGAATCTCACCTTCATAAGCCACAAAATCAGCTGGTTGATAACATGCAAAATCCGTGTCTCCATTTACTACATAGTAGTTACAAGTATAAAACGGATTTTCTTGAATCATTTCTTCTGTAATTCCGTACTTTTCTTCTAATACATTTAGAAGCGTAAGACCTGTAAATGAAAAATCAGTATAAATGGTAACGTAGTCTATATATTCCGTCTCTCCATCTTCTGTTATTTGATATGGCTGCTCTGGATCTATTTGCAAGAACACTAGGGTCTCTATTATTTCTGCGTCTTCAATCGTTGTAAGGTCATACTCTGGTTCTGTCGCCCCACTTACTTTCACATCTGATACTGTGATGGTTTCTGAAAATGTTGCGTAATTTTCTATATGCGCTTTAAATTCCACAACTGTATCATAGACGTAACCACCAGCTTCGCTTTCCGCTTCCATGATTCCATCTACATCAATTCCGTAATCTTTTGCTTCATTTATCGTTAGAATAATCGGTGCGTTTAAAAAATAATCCCAAAATGGTTCAATGAATACACATCCCTCGATTCCTTCCGATGCTTCAACATAGTGCACGTAACCATAATATAAATCTGGCTCTCGCTCTACCACTACTTCTAGTTCTTCAGCTGTTTTTTCAGCTGTTTCTTCTATATCTGCATCTAGAACCTCTTGTGATTCAACTTCTGCATCTGCTGCCTCGTCATTATTTCCACATCCTGTTAGCATTGCCATAGACATTACGCTTATTAATAGAATTGCACGTCCTTTTGTTTTTAAATTTTTGTTCTTCATAACTTTCTAGTCCTTTCACTTTAGCTGGGTATAAATTTTGATATCATTCATTATATCCAAACACTTAAATAAGCCACTCACCTAGAAGTGATCCTGCCAAAGCTACTGCCGCCTCCGCTGTCTTATTTTCATGATCAAGTAATGGATTAACTTCTACAAATTCCGCACTTACCAGCTTTCCTGACATTGCAATAATTTCCATTGCATAATGGGTTTCTCTATATTTCATCCCTCCTGGCACTTTTGTCCCTGTTCCAGGTGCGATTTCTGGATCCATAGCATCCATATCGAAGCTCACATGTATTCCATCTGTACCTTCTCCTGCAATTTTAATTGCTCGGTCCATTACTTCTTTTATACCCAAGTCATCAATTTCATGCATCGTAAATGTTGCAATCCCTTGAGATTTCATCCTTTTTCTTTCCCCTTTATCTAAGTCTCTAGCTCCTATATATACGATTTTTGTTCTATCTAAAAATCTGCCATTTCCTATTGTCTCTAACTCACCAATTTTCTCTCCAATCAGAACAGACACTGGCATTCCATGAATATTCCCTGATGGTGAAATCTCTGGTGTATTGATATCTCCATGGGCATCAAACCATATTACGCCAAGTTTCGGAACCGTTTGTAACGCACCAAAAATACTTCCCATTGCAATAGAATGATCCCCACCTATTACAACTGGAAATTCATTTCTTTTCATTGCATCTTCCACAGTCTGACATAGCTCCTTATTCACTCTGAGTATTTCATTTAAATTCTTCAAATTAGAACCTTCTACTGTTACAGCATCTTTTTTCTTCGCTGCGATATTATCTAAATCATTTACCTTATATCCTATCTTTTCTAATCTTTCTGTAATTCCTGCCACTCTAACTGCTTCTGGTCCTAAAGATGCTCCCTCTTTACTTGCTCCTAAATCCATTGAAACACCTATCAATGCTATGGTTCCTCTTTTATTCTTCATTCTACCTATTCTCCATAAATTTTTTATTCATTTGTTGCTAGTGTACTATTTCTATCTGCTTATTTAATTACTATAAATAACGTTCCCAATACAATAAGTAATACACCAATCGCAGTCTTCCATGTAAAAGCTTCATTCAAAAATATCACCGCTAATATTAATGTTATAACGATACTTAATTTATCAATTGCTACAACTGCTGTTGTGTTACTTCCCATCTGTAATGCTTTGTAATAACAAAGCCATGATGCCCCTGTTGATAATCCCGATAATATCAGAAACACCCAATTCCTTCTACTTAGCTCTGTAATACCTGTTCCTGAATTAGTTACAAATACCATAACCCATGCCATCGCTAACACAGCTATTGTTCTTATAGCCGTTGCCAAATTGGAATTAATGCCATCTATTCCCACCTTTGCTAAAATTGATGTAAGTGCAGCGAACACGGCAGATAAGATTGCAAATATAAACCACATAATTCTCCTTTTGATATACGTTTATTTGTCACCACAAAACTATATCATATATGCGTAATTATAAACAGTCTTGATTTGTTTCATATCTCAGAATTTCTTGCTATTTTAGAAATTTCTATTCAGTCATTTAACTTAATGACATTAGTCAAAGTCCTCTATCCCTCTCTTTAAAATTATCATTTTATTTTAATGTAATAATCAAGTATCTTTCATATGTCTAGGGCAGTCTTTGTGATAACAAGATCATTTCACTATAATTTCCCGTACCTTCATAACGAATAAATCTCACTCTAGCTCGTGGAAAGGGGGTGTTGAAAAGCGATTATAATTTCCAGAAATTCTTGCTTCGTGGGAAAACCAAGGTGAAATTGGAGATTCTTTTACTGTGTTTGGGATATAACATCAATAAATTACATGCAAAGATTCAGAATGAAAGAACGCAAAGCTATTTATTCCCAGTAAAATCAGCTTAAAAACAACCATTTCTTCTATTTCTATTTTGACCGACATCTTGATCGACATAGTAATTGTATTATCTTCTCACACAATATTAGAAATATCTTTTCTATTCTGCAAGTTACCAGCAAGTTAAATTATGCCCAGATTGGAATATATTTCCTATACCTATGCAATACCTTGTACACGATACTATTCCTATTTCTAATGCATGTGCTAATTTTATTGGTTTTTAGCTCAACTTTTTTTGATTTAGTCCAAGATTTAGTCCAAAATTTAGTCCAAAGTCCTTGTTTTCCCGCATAAAACGTAGGATATCCGCAATTATTTTTAATCCGAGATTCTTGAACTTAGTCCAACATAATCCTACTTTTTTAGTTTCCACTTTGCAGTATGACCAGTTCCTTCTACATCTATCAAATACAAATTTATCATTACATCATCTTCATTACTTATGTCCCCGACATTAATGTCGGGAGCATCATTTTCTGAAATAATAAACAAGTCTGTTCTTACAATATCTAATTCGAGAACAGATGACGGACACCATTCCTTCTGTTTCCATTTCAACTGACAGCTATGCCTCTTACTCTGCAAGTTACCAGCAAGTTAAATTATGACCAAATTGGAATATTTTCCATATGCCGAGGGGCAGTCTTTGTGATAACAAGATCATTCCACTATAATTTTCTAGAACGAAAAAAGAACCATCTTACGATGATTCTTTCTCAAGCGCAGAGGATGAGATTCGAACCCAGTAACCCCAAACGCACTCCCTTATAAATCAAGGGGTTCAGAGGGGTCAAAACACCACCTTTTTTTGAATAATGATCCTTCCATTGTAGTATATCCGTGGAGTATATATTTTCTTAATCTACATCTATATCAAATTCAAGAATAGTTCCATCTGTTGCTAATATTGTATATTCGTACTCTGTACGACCAACTTTCCACTCTACTTCATATTCATAAGATCCATCGTCATAGTCTAGTTTACATTTAAGATTTGTCGCATCTGCTTCACTAACTCCTGCGTGTGAAAATGCAATTTCCTGTGCAGCTTCTTCCCCGATATATGCATCAGAAGTTGTTGTATCTGTCGGTATAGACTGTGTATTAGATGCATTAGAATGCTCCATATCATGATCGTAACTTATGATTTCACCAGTCGTTGCATTAATATCATAGTCATATTCAACCGTTCCGCTATAGAATTCTACTTCATATTCATAAATTCCATTGTCAGAGTCAAGTTTACAATACGCAAATGATACGTCTGCTTCACTTAATTCGGCATGTGCAAGTGCGATTTCTTTCGCCGCTTCTTCCCCGATATATGTGTCTGCGGTTATTGTTACATCAGTAGGAGTTTCATCTGATGTATCAGTATCAATCGTAGGTAATTCAATCGTCGTTTCTGATTCAGTAATGCCACTTGTTGTTTCACTTGTACTACTTGACTCAGCAACTGTAGTAGTGTTTGTTGAAGATGTAGTATTATTTGATACAGTTACAGCTGTGACGAATGCAGTCAATGCGCAAAGTCCAATACAAAGTCCAATTGTTTTTTTATTCATAGGTAAACCCTCTCTTTCATATCTTGTTATTTTGGTGTTGTTCTTGTTTCTAATGCTATCTTAACAGCCTTAGATTAAAATTAGATTAAAAACTACTCTTTTGGAAAATTAATGATAAAAGTAGTTCCAACACCTAGTTCACTTTCTACTGAAATGCTCCCTTTATGAATCTTAACAATTTGCGAAACCATAGATAAGCCAAGTCCCATACTACCCGTTCCATCATTCGTTCTTGCAGAATCCACTTGATAAAACCGTTGAAAAATTTTCGATTGGTTACATTCTTCGATTCCAATTCCGTTATCCGCCACTTCTAATCGTAGATGTGTAACTTCATCTGTCAGGATAACTTCTAGGTTACCGTTCTTTCTCCCATATCGGAATCCATTTTCAATTAAATTACTCATCATACGAATCATCATAGCATAATCTACTTCCATCATAAGATTCGGTGTAATATTAGTTTGTAACATCATACCAGCAGGTGCTAATAATTTTTGTTCCTCACATACTAGTTCTATTAACTCGCTTAGATTACAAGTTTCTAAAATAGACTGTTCTAATCCCCGGTCAAGTCTTGTTAGATTGAGTAAATTCGTAATCATTTGTTGTATCTTCATAGATTGACGTTGTACCACTTCAAGTGCTTCTATCTGTTCTTCTTGTGTAGAATCGCTACTTAATGCATACTCGCATTGAGCCAAGATTACAGCTGTTGGCGTCCGTAGTTCATGAGAAACATCTGAAGAAAATTGTCGCTCCATTTGAAAAGAATCCTCTATCTTATCGAGCATTTCATTAAAAGTATTCCCCAATTGATGGATTTCATCACCACCACTCGTGACTGGTATACGAAGCGATAAATCATTATCATTTGTAATATTATGTGCCGTTTGCACCATTTGTTCAACTGGTTGGAATGATTGTTTTGTGATGAAATAGCATCCGATAGCAGCAATTAATATTAAAAATGGAAACGTAGCCAATGCAACCTTGAAAATATTAGTAATTGCATAATCCGTATCTTCTAACGGAATGACACCACGTAGCCACACTCCTACACCTTCTTCGAATTCAAGATAACTATCGTATATATAATATGTGTTTCCTTCTAACGTAGCACTCACAATAGCCCCATCCGTAGTGGGGGCGTCTAGAACTGGTAATTTTCCTGCGCTTCCATAAAGCAGGGAACCATCTACGCCATAAAGTAATGTAGTTACATTATTCTTCAATAAGTCAACATCTTCCACATTAATATATCCATCGTAATATTGAATTTCCTTGCTATTGTCATAAATAACATCTTCTAATTGTTCAATGCTTGCTGACTCTACCATAGATTCACTAATAGATAAAAGGTAAAGAAAAACGATAAACACTAGTGAAGCAATTAATAACGTATTAAATATAGTGATTTGTAATTTTAATGAGATTTTTTTCATTTTGGTTCCCTTATCGTATAGCCTGTGCCACGAATTGTATGAATGAACGTAGTGTCATAGCCTTCGTCTATTTTTTTACGAAGATATCGAATATATACATTAACCAAATTACTCCCACCTTCGTAATCATATCCCCAGATACGGTCTTCTAACTGCTCTCGTGTAATCACCATTTCTACATTACACATGAGATATTCAAGAATCTGGAACTCCTTATTGGATAACTCGATTATCCTATCTCCACGTTTCACCACGTGCGAAGCAAGATCAAGAGTTAATTCCCCGACTTGAAGAAGATTCGATGCAACTTCTACTTTTTGACGAATCATCACTCGAACTCGTGCTAGTAATTCATCAAAATGGAATGGTTTAATTAGATAATCATTTGCCCCCATATCTAATCCCATTACGCGATCAGCAATAGAATCTTTCGCAGTTAGAAATAGGACAGGTGTCTGAATCGAGCGCTTACGTATCTCCTTAATCACAGCAAATCCATCTTTCTTAGGCATCATAATATCCAGAATAATTCCGTCGTAATCGGCACAAAGAAGGTAATCCAGTGCCTCTTCTCCATCATAGCAAGCATCAACTGTATAACCCTCTTTACGTAATTTTTTCACAATGATATTATTCAAATCTTTTTCATCTTCGGCTAGCAATAGTCTCATTAGAATCTCCTCCACTTAACATATAATGTTATCATCGTGCATTCAAAATACATGCTCTATTTACCTTCTGTCTAACACCGCTCTGCTATAAGTCTATCTATATCATCATATGCATTTTCTAATCGTTCAATGTGATACATTTCATACATACTATAAATGAAATCAGTAATACCATGCTGATCCCATAACTCTAGCACGCGATTAGCTGTTGTGTTCTTATAACTCGCATATTTTTCTATTAAATAAAGAAAAAACTCCGATTCTTTGCTCATATTCAATTACCCCTTATATATTGCGACTTTCTAGGATTCTTTGTAATCTTCTCACACTCCCACATATCAAAAAGTATATGAGGACTACATCTATATAATTCAAGTTCCGTATCCACTAACATTTCATAGGTTTCTGATTTGAGAAATAACGATATAGCTTCCATTTCTTCATATCCATACTTTTCGATAATTAACTTCGCTACCTCTTTATCAATAAATGTAATTAATCTTCCAACTGTATTTGTCATGCCCTCTCACTCCCTTCAAACTTCAGTAACTTTAGAGCATCATTCGTTAGGAATGCATATTGATCCGTTAGTTTCTGCGGTTTTAAAAATCTAATGGCATCTCTTTTACTATACCTTCCATCCATATAATCATTAATAACCGTTAATGTTGTATCGTTTGCAACTGGACCTATTACTATATCGTACCTATTTTTCATGTACGAATCATTTCTATTTGCCACTACAAAATCTAGCCATTTACTGTTCGCGGATTCAAACACAAGTGTTTTTAAAGAATTTTTAATATTGTCGTCAAAATAGTATTCATTCAATATAGCATTTCCTTTATTTCCATTTCTTTTATCTACAATATGAGCCCAACGAATCGCTTGCTCTTTCGATGAAGTCATGTAAAAACCTGCGCCAAAATCAAGGGCACGTGACTTCTGCAGTATTTTTGGTTCAATTCCTTCTATATTGCTTCCATGATATAACTTCATACTATTCTCTCCCCACTTTTATCTATGCTGATTTTATCAGCGCATACTATTTATTCCACAATTCGCATTAAATGCCTCTTCTCTATAAAAGTTTGATTATAATCCCTTCAAATCTACATAGCTCTGGCATTGTAATCTTCTTTCCTTCACACATTTTATATTCATAATTTAATTGCTTTTAGTATAACATACCCCTCTTTAAAATCAAATATCACTTCAAAAGAAAAAGAACCATCTTACGATGATTC
>JAWXVA010000013.1:0-36798 GCA_044425815.1 Eubacteriales bacterium | reverse complement strand
GATTTATAGAAAGAAAATGAATGGAATATATAAATAAAATATAAGTAATCAGGATATGGATAATTAAAAAGGATTGGAATCTTTAAATTATAAATCAAAATAAATGAGAGAAAGAAATAAGAAAAAGGTCATAGGAAAAAGAATTAGTATCCTCCGATATTAAAATTGAATAAAAGAATAGATTACCACTATCGTAAAGATAGTGGTAATTTTTTTGACAATGGTATTGCAATGTGATAAAATTAGTTAGTAAAAATGCATATTTTTATAATTATGCAAAGAAAATACTATAAAAACGATAGAGGTGAAAACGTTGGATAAGTATGAATATCGTGTAAAAACAGAACAAATACAAGCATACGTAGCTAGAAAAGACTATAGAAAAGCTATGGAAGTCACAGATACTATTGATTGGCGTAGAGTGAAAAATGCAGATATGCTCTGCACTGTAAGTGAAATTTACGAAAACAATGGTCAATTTGAAAAGAGTAGGGATATCCTATTTATTGCATATGATAGAGCACCAGAGAATAGAAAGATTGTATATCGTCTAGGTATTCTAGCATTAAAATTAGGAGATACAGCGGAGGCGATGGATTGCTATGAAGAATTTTTGATTATAGCACCAAAAGATCCGAATCAATATATTTTAAGATACAAGATTCTTAAAGTAGATGGCTCATCTATTACACAACAGATAGAGGCATTGGAGCGATTTAAGAAAGTGGAATATGTGGAACGTTGGGCATATGAACTAGCAGTGTTATATCATCAAGCAGGAATGATATCAGAATGTTTGACAGAGTGTGATGATTTAGTTCTATGGTTTAGTGACGGAAAACATGTTGCAGAAGCACTTGAATTAAAGTTGAAGTATAAGCCATTAACTAGAGCGCAACAGGATAAATATAATCAGTATTTGAAAAAGCAAGGATTGCAGCCGTTGCCAGAATTTGATGCAACGCCTAAGAAAGTGGTGTCTCAAAACTTAGCGGGCACTACACCAAAGGTACCTGTTATGGCAGATGTAGAACCAGTAGTAGCTGAGCCAATAGAAGAATTAGTAGTGGATGCGCCAACTGAAGAATCTTTAGATACAGTAGAAAAGGCAGGGGCTACTACGATTATTAATGAGAAGCAACTACAAGCGATCAGAGAAGCGTCAGAGCCAATAGGCGATAATGAAGAAGCGGTGCAAGAAACCACGCGTATTAATGTAGAAGCAGTGGCTGAAGAATTGGAAAAGGTAGCCATAGAAGAACCTGTAATCATAAATCCAAAACCACAAGTTACGGTGGTACCATCAACGAGAATGAGAACAACAAATGATGAAGATGGTGGAATAACAGGCCAGATGAGGCTGGAAGAAATTCTAAGTGGTTGGGAAGAAAAACAAAATGAAATGAAGGTAGCGATTGCGGCAGAAAAGGCGAAAGCAGACCAAGCGAAAGCGGAAGAAGAAGCACGTATAAAAGCAGAAGAAGCTATACGGCTAGCGGAAGAAGAAAGACTTTTAGCAGAGCAGAAAGCAAAAGAGCTAGAAGATGAAGCGTTAGAAGAAGAGCCTATATTGCCAGATGATATCCGACAACTGATGGAAGATATCGAAAATGGAGTAGAGTCGAAGTTCGTAGTTAATTATGATGAAAAGGAACGTCGTGATTTAGAACCACGTGAAAATAAAGCTGCACTTGTTAAAAATCTAATTGATTTGGAAGAAGCATACGAAGAAGAAACATACGAAGATGAAGAGTATGATGATGAAGCGTACGAAGATGAAGCGTACGAAGATGAAGCGTACGAAGATGAAGCGTACGAAGATGAAGCGTACGAAGATGAAGAGTATGAAGATGAAGTATACGAAGATGAAGTGTATGAAGATGAAGTATACGAAGATGAAGTATACGATGATGAATTAGTAGATGAAATTCCGGTTGAAGATGAAGAACAATCAGATGAAAGCTTGGAATTTGAATCGACTCCTATTGCAGATGAAAATCTAGAATCGTTTGATAAGATATTAGCATCATCTATTGCAGAGGCATTTTCAAGCGAAGAAGACTTAGAGGATGATGATTTCGAAGAGGAATCATATGAAGAAGAAACTGAGTTTGAATATGAGGATGAAGGTTTCGCAGAAGAAGTATATGAAGAAGAAGCCGAGTTTGAATATGAGGATGAAGGTTTCGCAGAAGAAGTATATGAAGAAGAAGCGGAGTTTGAATACGAGGATGAAGGTTTCGGAGAAGAAGTATATGAAGAAGAAGCTGAGTTTGAAGAGGTTGATGACTTCGCGGAACCTACTAGCTTTTATGCAGAAAGCCCAAATGAAGATTTTGAAGTATATGATTCTTCGGAAGAGGCAAGACTTAGATTTGAGCAAGATGAAGAAGTACATGAAGCTGATATGCAAGTTTTATCGAGAGAGCACGTAACACCGTCTAGAATCGAGATGGCAAAAGCGGTTGCTACAGGTAAGACAGCGAAATTACCAACGGCAGAGATTGCTAGAGCAGTAGCAGCAGGTGGTAAGATTGGACAAGATACAGGATTTATAGTTCAGGCGAGATATGATTTAGACACTCAAAGTGAAATTGGATTAAGAGCAGGATTGACAGAGGACCAGAAAAAGCTGTTTTCATATTTTGTACCAGTAAGAGGTATGAGTGAACAATTAGTGGATGTATTGGAAAGAGATAAGCACTGTACAAATCGTCAAGGAACTTCTAAGTCAGGAAATTTATTGATTATTGGTCGCAAAGGTTCAGGTAAAACAGTACTTGCGGTAGATGTTGTAAAAGCCATTCAAAAAAATCGTAATATAGCCCAAGGCAAAGTGGCGATTATTACGGGAGAAGCTTTGAATAAGAAAAAAATTAGTGATATCATAGGAAAATTATATGGTGGTGCATTAATTATTGAAAAAGCTAATGAAATGAATGAAAAAACTGTGATTCGTCTCAATAAAGCAATGGAAAGAGAGACAGGAGAATTGCTGGTAGTGCTTGAAGATCAAAGAAAACCACTGGATAATCTTTTGGTTTCAAATATGGAGTTTAGAAAGAAATTTACTTCAAGACTTGAGGTGCCAATCTTTATCAATGATGAATTGGTTACGTTTGGTCAGACTTATGCAAAAGAAAATGAATATAGAATCGATGAGATGGGAATTCTTGCATTATACAGTAGAATTGATGCAATGCAAAGAGAAGATCATGCTGTTACAGTTTCAGAAGTGAAAGATATTTTGGATGGAGCGATGGAACACTCTAAGAAAGCAAGTGTAAAAGGATTAGCAAAACGCTTGTTCCGCAAAGGGGAAGAAAACGACGGAAGAGTCGTCTTAACAGAAAAAGATTTCCATTAAATTATTAATAAAGTAGAGGCAAAAAAGAAAACATTTTTTGTCTCTTTTTATTTCTTTTTTTAAGAACAAAAGGTATAATAAAATAAAAGTGAATTATAAAAAATGTACCATGGAAGGTGAAGCGATGAGTAATTTAAAAAATACTGCTGTTTATGAAATAGGAGAATGGGATCAGTATCTTTTCGGACAAGGCACACACTATGAGATTTACAAGAAGATGGGGGCGCACCCTGTAGTAAAAGACGGAGTGGAAGGAGTATATTTTGCTGTCTGGGCACCTCATGCGAGTCAGGTATCAGTAGTGGGTGATTTTAATGATTGGAACACCAATGCACATTTGATGGAACGTCAAGAACCACTAGGGATTTATACGATATTTATCTCTGGTTGCAAAGTAGGAGATTGTTATAAGTATTGTATTTTGACAGCTACTGGTGAGATGTTATATAAAGCAGATCCATTTGCAAACTACGCACAGTTACGACCAGATACCGCATCTCGCGTTACAGATATCGCAAACTTGAAATGGAGTGATGAAAAGTGGTTGGAACAGAGAGCGGAATGGAATCATCAAGAAGAACCTATGTCTGTATATGAAGTGCATATTGGATCGTGGATGCGTCATAACAGATTAGAGGCAGAGGGATTCTACAATTATCGAGAGTTTGCAAAAGAAATCGTTAAATATGTGAAGAAAATGAATTACACGCATATTGAGTTGATGGGGATAGCGGAATATCCATTTGATGGGTCATGGGGATATCAGGTGACGGGGTATTATGCACCTACTTCACGTTATGGAACAGTAGATGATTTCGTATATATGGTGAATTACTTACATAAAAATAGCATTGGTATCATTCTTGATTGGGTGCCGGCACACTACACAAAAGATGCACATGGGTTAGCAGATTTTGATGGAGCACCACTTTTTGAATATGTAGATTCACGAAAAGGAGAGCATGCAGATTGGGGTACGAAGGTATTTGATTACAGTAAGAGCGAAGTAATTAATTTCCTTATTGGGAATGCGATTTTCTGGACAGAGCATATGCATATAGATGGGCTTCGTGTTGATGCAGTGAGCTCGATGTTATACTTAGATTATGGACGAGATGCTGGACAATGGGTTCCGAACATAAATGGTGGAAATGAGAATTTAGAAGCAATAGAATTTTTTAGACATTTGAACTCGATTCTTCATAAAAGAGTGCCGGGTGTGCTTATGATTGCAGAAGAATCTACAGCATGGCCAAAGATTAGTAGCTCTGTTGAAGCAGGTGGCCTAGGATTCGATTTAAAATGGAATATGGGATGGATGCATGATTTCTTAGAGTATATGAAATTGGATCCATATTTTAGAAAAGAAAATCATTACAAGATGACATTTGCCATGACTTATACATATAGTGAGAATTATATGCTTGTATTATCGCATGATGAAGTAGTGCATTTGAAGTGTTCTATGGTGAATAAAATGCCAGGATTAGGAATTGATAAAATCCGTAACTTAATGGTGGGATATGCCTATATGATAGGGCATCCAGGTAAGAAATTATTATTTATGGGTCAAGAGTTTGGTCAATTACGTGAGTGGAGTGAAGAGCGAGAATTAGATTGGTTTTTATTAGGGGAACCTGAACATCAATATATGCAAGAATTCACAAAAGACTTATTGCATCTGTATAAGAAGAAAAAAGCATTATATGAAGCAGATCATTACGTAGATGGATTTAAATGGGTAAACGCAGACGATAGATACAGAAGTATTTACAGCTTTATTAGGAGTTCAAAAGACGGAAAGAAAAATCTGTTGTTCGTATGTAATTTTACACCGATCGAACGAATGGACTATCGTGTGGGAGTGCCTAGAAAGAAACAGTACAAATTAGTATTTGATAGTGATAGTAAGAAATATGGAGGATCTGGTGTAGAGAAAGCCTTAAGTTATAAAGCAGAAAAAGGCGAATGCGATGGACAAGATTATTATGTTGAATATCCATTGACACCATATGGAGTGGCTATTTTTGAATTCTAGTCATACAAAAAAAGAAAACCTACAATCGGGTAGGTTTTCTTTTTTTATTATAGTTATCTAAAGGAATGAGGGGGATGATAGCTAAGTTCTATGTGTTACTTAACTATCTAAACATAGTATACCCCCCAATAGTGTCCAAATTATGTCCGCCTAATAAAATAAACCTTAAATTTCTTAATCGGCTCTTAAGAAAACATAAAAAGCAAAATAATCAGTCTATTTAGTTCCATTAGATAGTTTTTTTATTACTTTTAAGCGTGTGAATTCTTCCCGTTCCTTTTCTTCTAAGGCATTGGTTATATTAGAAACTAAGACTGTGTAAGTGGGAATCGTAATATTTTTAAGTGCATTTGCACGCTTTTGAGTTTTTTTGATATTGCTCGCAAGTCTATAAGCTGAATTTTCAACTGTAGAGAGACGAATCGTAAGTGCTTTGACTTCTCGAAAAGCAGCTCTAGCAGTATCGATGGATTCCAAGGTATTGCCGTAGGCATATGTTGGGATATTTCCACCTTCTATAAAATCAACTAAAGGTATTTCGGTACCCATAACGCTTCGCGTTTTGATGCGGATAGAATCTTCAATCGGAACCGTGTATGCTAATTGTGCAACAGTACTGATTCCGTGTTCAATATTAGCATGTTGGAGGCATTTGTAAGCATATCGAAATGTAGTATCGATTTGGGTTTGGATATCTTTTGCTTCATCTATAAGATTCATAAGCTCTCGAATTAATATATTTCTCTTTTTATCCATTAGGTCATAACCTTGCTTCGCAAGAGTCAGAGAATTTTTTGCAAGAATTAAATTCCCTTTGGTAGGAAAGGTTCGTGGATCCATAATCAATCTCCTCTCTTATAATACGCTTAGTTATTTGCTTCCTCAGGTTGGTAGAATTGAGATAGTATCTTCGTATCGATACGGTCTAGTTCTTCTTTTGGCAGAGTTGAAAGTAATTTCCAGCCAAGATCAAGGGTTTCTATAATCGTACGATTCTGATGTAATCCTTGTCCGATATATTCTGCTTCAAATCGTTTACCAAAAGCAAGATATTTCTTGTCGATTGGTGATAGCTCATCTTCTCCAATAACAGAAGCTAAGTTTCGTGCTTCCCCTACTTTAGCATAAGAAGAAAATAGCTGATTCGCTAAGTCTTGATGATCCACACGAGTGTATCCTTCGCCGATACCATCTTTCATTAGACGCGAAAGTGATGGCAAAATATTGATTGGAGGATAAATGGACTGTCCGTGTATGTTACGATCTAGAACGATTTGTCCTTCAGTAATATAGCCAGTAAGGTCAGGGATTGGATGTGTAATATCATCATTTGGCATAGTGAGTATTGGTAGCTGTGTTACTGATCCATTAGAGGTTTTAACGATACCAGCACGCTCATAAATAGTAGCTAATTCACTGTATAGATAACCTGGAAACCCTTTTCTACTAGGAATTTCGCCTTTTGAAGAAGACACTTCACGCATCGCTTCTGCAAAGGAAGTCATATCTGTAAGGATTACAAGGATATGCATCCCTTTCTCGAAAGCTAAATACTCGGCTACAGTTAATGCAACCTTCGGAGTAATTAAACGCTCTACAACAGGGTCATTTGCAAGGTTTAAGAACATTGCAACGTGGTCTGAAACACCGCTTTCTTCAAATGTCTTCTGGAAAAAATTCGCAACATCATGTTTTACGCCCATAGCTGCAAATACAATTGCAAATCCATCATCCGAATCTCCGCCTAATGATGCTTGCTGTACAATCTGTGCAGCTAATTGATCATGTGGTAGACCATTTCCAGAAAAGATAGGTAATTTTTGCCCGCGGATTAGTGTTGTGAGTCCATCGATAGCTGAAATACCAGTACTAATACAGTTACGAGGGTATTCACGTGTTACGGGATTAAGTGGCAAACCATTGATATCTCTTTTTAGAGTAGCTGGAATAGCGCCTAAATTGTCAATAGGTACACCAATTCCATTAAATGTACGTCCTAACATCTCTGGAGATAACGCAATCTCCATTGGATGTCCTGTTAATTTAGTATGGGTATTTTTAAGGGACATATTCTCTGTTCCTTCAAATACTTGGATAACGGCACGATCTTCATAGATTTCGATGATACGTCCTAATTTTTTCTCGTTTCCATTGATGACAAATTCCACGATTTCATCGAAGAATGCATCTTTGACACCCTCAAGTACAATTAGAGGGCCATGTATATTACTAAGTCCTAAATATTCAATTGACATGGGTACTCCTCCTTACGCATTTTTGAGCATGATTTTATCATGGAATTCATCGATTTCTCGCATATAACCATTAAATAATTCTAATTGGTCATTCGGTACATCGTATTTAATTGCTATAATTTTTTCGAAAATATTCTCTTCTTTTAAGATGGAGATAGGCATATTCATGGTGATAAGTTGCTTGCTTTTCTTGTATAAGTAAAGAATTACTTCCATCATTTTGTTTTGCTTTTCAAGTGACACACAGGTATCGTCTTTGTGGAATGCATTCTGTTGTAAGAAGCCTAGACGAATAACACGTGCAATCTCAAGTGTTAGTTTTTGATCATCTGGAAGTACATCACTACCGATTAATTTTACAATTTCCATTAAGCTACTTTCTTGATTCAAGAGTGCTACCAATTGATTTCTATTATCAATAAATGTAGGAGACACAAAATCGTTATACCAAGGAGCTAAATCCATTAGGTATTCACTATAACTTGTAAGCCAGTGAATAGCAGGAAAATGTCTTGAATAAGCAAGGCTTTTATCTAATCCCCAAAAACAACGTACAAAACGTTTTGTGTTCTGTGTTACTGGTTCTGAGAAATCGCCACCTTGAGGGGAAACAGCGCCGATAATCGATACTGAACCATCTGTACCATTTAAATTATGCATCATTCCAGCACGTTCATAGAATGCAGAAAGTCTAGATGCAAGGTAAGCTGGAAAGCCTTCTTCTGCAGGCATTTCTTCAAGACGCCCAGATAACTCACGAAGTGCTTCTGCCCAACGAGACGTTGAGTCTGCCATAATGGCTACATCATAGCCCATATCCCTATAGTATTCAGCCAGTGTAAGTCCAGTGTATATGCTTGCTTCACGAGCCGCTACAGGCATATTGGAAGTGTTTGCAATTAGGGTTGTTCTATCCATAAGTGGATTGCCTGAACGAGGGTCAATTAGCTCTCCAAATTCTTCGAGAACTTGTGTCATTTCATTTCCACGTTCCCCACAACCGATATAGATGATAATATCAGCATCAGACCATTTTGCTATCTGATGTTGTGTCATGGTTTTACCAGTACCGAATCCACCGGGAATACTTGCAGTTCCCCCTTTTGCAATTGGAAACATGGTATCGATAATCCGTTGCCCTGTAATAAGCGGCTTGGAAGCAGGAAAACGATGGTGGGTAGGACGAGGAACACGAATTGGCCATTTCTGAGTCATGGTGATATCAAGTGTTGTTCCATCCAATAATTGTAACGTAAGTAATGTATCATTAATTGTGTAAGAACCATTAGAAACTACATTTAAGACAGTGCCATTTACATTCGGTGGTACCATTACTTTGTGGGTAATAGCAGTAGTTTCGGGAACGGTAGCAATGATATCACCACCATTTAGAATATCCCCTGCCTTTACTAAAATAGTAGTATCCCATAATTTTGCGGTATCGAGGGCATCTACACTAATACCACGTGTTATGTAGTGACCTGCGGTCTCGGCAATACGTTCAAGTGGTCGCTCGATTCCGTCGAAAATATTATTTAAAATACCTGGTGCTAAAGTAACAGAGATTGCATTGCCTGAAGCTTCTACTACTTCTCCAGGTTTTAATCCAGCAGTTTCTTCATACACTTGGATTGTTGTGCAGTCCTTGTCTAGAGAAATTACTTCTCCTATTAGGCGCTCTTGCCCAACATAGACCATTTCTCCCATGAGGAATCCTGTATTGCCTTTTAGGTAAATTACAGGTCCATTTATTCCATAAATTATTCCAGTTTTAGTCATCTAGCCCACCTCCAGAGAATCGAAAATTATCGTATTGTTCCACTAAGGCAGAAGAGAATGAGTGGTCAATTAAAATATTGCGTTCGTGAAGAACTGAACGAATACCACCTATAAAATCATCTTTGTACACTGTTAATACAGTATTTGTGCGAGATTCTAATTCCTTTGCTTTGTCTTTGTCTGAAGCATTAATATAAATACTTATTGAAGCACCTGCTGCAAACTCTTTAGCAGAATTAATGTAAGATTCCAATTGGTCTATATAGGCTTCGGTTTGCATATAAGTATTTAATCTTAAGCGAATCGTCTCAAATAATTTCTTTTTAAGTTGATTTTGCATTGTTTCTTGTTCTCTTTTTAATTCTGTTTGATACGTTGCAATTGCTTTATTTAATTGTTGTTTTGCATTGCTTTTTTCTGATTTAATTGATAATTCCGCTTGGCGTACAATCACTTCTTTGTGATCCGCGAAGATTTGATCAACGGAAGCTTTGTGCTTCGTAATAATTTCATTACCATTTGCACGAGCTTCTTCCATAGAAGTCATGCGCATACGGTCTAATTTTTCTTCTAAAGTCAACTTGGCTCACCTTCTTTTCTGATATTTCCAATCATTGATTATAGTTTTAATCCAATAGCTTCATTTACGTAGGATGTGATAAAGTCTGCTTTACGGCCGGTTCCGTGTCTGTCAGGGATTTCGATTATGAGTGGTAGTCTACGGTTTAGTTTTACATCGTCAATAATTTCAGGAAACTCTACACCGAATTTTTCGGTTAGTAGGATGATTCCGACAGAGGAATCTGCAAGTACACTATGAAGTGCAGCGTGCAATTCGTCTCTTGTATGTACAACACAGCCGTCTACACCAGCTAATCGCATACCTGTATGCGTATCTACATTATCACTGATTAAATACATCTTCATATTCTATAATTGACCTAAGATCATGAAAGAAATGATAAGTCCGTATAGACAAACACCTTCTGCAAGACCTACGAAGATTAGAGATTTACCAAGAATACTAGAGTCTTCACTAATTGCTCCAAGAGCAGCAGATGCAGCACTAGCAACAGCAATCCCACCACCGATACATGATAAACCGGTAACCAATGCAGCGGCAAGATAACCCATTCCAACAGAAGAACTTGCTATTGTTTCAGCGACTTCAGCAGTTTCTGATGCATAAGCAGTTTCACCTGTAAGCATCATAATACTAGCAAATAACATGATTCCAAAAAAGAAAAATGCATTGACACCTAAAGTTGCTCTGTAACGACCTTTGTTTTTTTCACCGATTAGGTAGTACCCAAATGGAAGGATGATGCTTAAAGTTAATGCGATAATTAAAATGATTTTCACTGTTAATGTCATGATAGATGACCTCCTTAAATATTTTGTGTTTTTGCAGTTGCTTTATTATTTTTTTTGTTAAGTATCTCTTTGTGAGTATCCACGTTGATATATGGACTAAATTCGCGTCCTGTTCCTTTATAGAAACGGCTAAACATTTCATAGTATTCGAGACGAAGAACTTGGATTCCTACGATAAGTCCTTCCATACCGCATACAAATACGTTGCCAAGTATGATAATTGCCCAGTTGGCAAAGGTTAAACCTTCAATACCATGTTCCGCACCAGCAAGCATAAGAACTACTTCCATCATAGCGGCATGACTGATGGCGAATGCGCCAATACGTACAAAAGATAAGGTGTTTGAAAAATAGCTGAGTAGTGTTTCGAATAATTCAAACAAACCTTCAACAACAAACATGCCCATGCTCTCAGGCTTGAATGTTTGTTTCTCGATTTTCTTTACAATTGGCTCACGAAGTAAAATAAGAAGAAGTGGCAAGCCAAACATCACAGCTAGAACAATGGAAGCAGGCAATGTTTTTTCTAGCATAAATAAGAAAATTACTATTACAAGCGATAAGTAAAAAACAAAACCGATCACACCATTCGTATCAAAAATCGCGCTTTCTGTATCATGAGCTTTGATCGCATTACCTATGTGCAAAATCATAGTTAGTAGAATAAGTGCCATACCAAAGACGATTGCAACGATAAATACGGTGTTTAGGCTTCCGATAAATGGAAGACTCGTCATAGCGGTCATTGGGTGTAGCCACCTGGCTTCTATGATATTTTCAAAACCAAAGACGCTACCAAACATGAAACCGAAGAATGTGGAGAATATTCCGGCAATGGAAATGATACCAGCTAGTACAACTCCCTTGAATTTATATAATAGCCCTCCACCAATGCATAAAACGAGCCCTTGGCCAACATCTCCAAACATCCAACCAAAAATGAATGTGTAAGTCAGAGCAATGAAAATGGTTGGATCCATTTCGTTGTGAGCAGGCAATCCGTACATTTTGACAAACATTTCAAATGGTTTGAAAAATTTTGGATTCTTGAGTTTAGTAGGTGGTTCTCCGAAGAATTTTGTTTTATCATCTTCAACAACGACAAAAATATCATCATCATTTTTGATGTCTTTTAAGAATTTCGCAACATCATCTTCGGCCATCCATCCACATAATATATAGTAGTGATCTTGTTTTTCTTCTACGCAAGCAGCAACTTTACGGACATCAAAGTTCGTAGAAAGCATCTCGAGCATATCTCGTGCTGTCAATAACTGTGGTCCACGACTTAATAAAACATTTGTGATTTCTTGTCCGATGTTATCAATGGCTTGAGAAAGTTCTTGAATCTTCGATTCTAACTGATGACAAGCATTTGCTGGATGTCCATCATAGTCATCTGGAAGGTGAAGTCGTTCAAAATGGAGCGATTTGAAAATGGCATCCGATTTGTCGGCATCTACTTTTGAAACAAAATATACACCGTATACATAGTTTATGTCTCGTCCACCTTCAAGAAATACTACATTCAAATCTTCGTAAATGTATTTTTCGAGTTTTCGGAAATAATCGACTGGCACACGTCCGAATCGGAATTTTATGTAACGATATTGTAGTACAGTATGTAAGTCAAACTGAAAACCTTTGAATGGTTGTATGATTTTTAATTTGTCTAGTAGTGATTCACGCTCAGCCTTTAATGCATTTTCCTTCATCTTAACATCCATGTAATCATGGTTTGCAGTTCGAATAATGGAAAATAAATCCGAGTCAGCAAGATTTGCGACAGCAGGAGCAATATCTAAATCTTCTAGATATGTTACAAATTCATTTGCTTTCAATAAAGCGTCCTTATAAGGATTAATTTCTGCAAAAGGTGTAAGATTATTAACTGTTTTCAATTCAGATAGTGCATTTTCTAGCTGCACTTCATATTTAGAAAGATAGGTGTTAGTAACACGGTCAAAATCTCCTTTTGGACCAGTGATACTAAGAAATTTCATCTTTACAATCATTGGGCAATACCTCCGATATAATTCAACGTCTCTGAAGGAGCGATACCATAGCGAATACATTCAAGAGCAGTTGTGATTTTATTGATTTCATTCTCTTTTTTATAGAGATACATGTTAATAGGTGCAAGTGAATAAGGGAAATTTCTACAATCTTTGATATAACAGTGCTCTAAAGAACGCTGATACATCTGTTCCCACGATAGTGAATCAGTGGAAGAAAATCGCTTGTAATAGTAAGAGTTCATAGCTATTTTAGTGAAGTCTTCAATGGTAGGAGCTTCTACGAGTTGTTTCAATTGATCCTTGTGCAAATGGTAATTGGCGGGGATTAACAAAGAATAAATCTCGGCAATCTTTAATGTGTAATATTTTTTCGAGCGATATATCCATTGTAAATTAAGTAAATCGATTTTATATCCAATCTCATTTGTGAATAAATCCAATTCTTTCTTGTCTAATACCTTTTTACGGTGTTTCCACAATGTAGTATAAAAATATAAATCCAATGCTAAGTTATAATCAAATAATGTGGCATCCGTGGCATCCATGATTTGTTTAAGCGGTTGAAAATACTCTGTTCCTTCTAAATTAAGAACTAACTCCTCTGGCGTAGTGGAAGTAATGAGTTTATCAATCGAAATCGTTGAATACTTGTCGAAAAATTCGCGCTTGTGACTTAAGTCAAATGGCTCTGCATAGCGGTTAAAAACAATTCGTAAACAGTAATTAATTAAATCAATTTCATAGCGCCTAAGATAGAATAGTAGAAAATTTCTAATATAGGAGCTTCCGAAACTATATAACTTGGAATAATCTGTGTAGAGTGATTCTATCAATATCTTTTCGATATCTCCACGATGTAAAAGACGCTCATCATACATAGAAAAAGCATTCGAATACGCAGGATGATTCTTAAGGAAAGAAACGACCTCTAGAACAGTGTTAGACTGGGAGATTGTCAAAAAATCATTCTCTGTAAGTAGATTACTGCTCATAGCTTTGACTTTTGTGATGATTCCACTGTATTTTAATAAAGTTCCCATAGGCTTATACCTCTGTTATGTTTTTCAAAATCTGTACAATGTAAGCTTCGTGGTATTCTTCGTACTCTGCATTATAAGCATGAAGTGTTTGAGCGTGTTGCTCTTTGAGATGACTCAGCTCTGTTTCTAGTGTAGCTTCTAATTTAACTTTGATATCTTGGATAGTTGCATTCGTCTTAGTAGAAACTTCAGAATCAAATGCTTCTTTTTTTGCAAGTAATACTTGTTCGTATTCTTTTTTTTGCACATCGGTATGTTGAATGATAGCATTTGCGGAAGATTCTATTTCTGATAGTTTTGTGATAATAGTATCCATTAACAGCCCTCCTCTTTTCGACAATGTTAAGATTTTCACTAATCCTTATCATACAATAAATTTTATAAAAAAGAAATAAAAAAATCTTGTCATTTTTTAAACGCCCATTAAATAAGTAGATACTAAGCAAAAACCATAGAGCGTTTTAACGTGGTAAACAGATGAATTAACAGAGTGTCAAAATCTGGAAAAACCCTTGTGGAATAAGGGCTTTTAGCAGATTGTACAAAGTTTTAGAAAGTGCTATTTAGACATTGACACGTACAATAAAAAAGGCTACCATGAGATTAGTAGTGATTGATAAAAATTAACATAAATCAACACAAAAAATGTATACAAGGAGGCATACCACTATGGATGCAAATAAAGTAAGCAGAGTTTTAAAAGCGATGGAAGAGCAAGGAATGGCACAGATGATTATTTCTGATCCAACAGCTATATTCTATTTAACAGGAGCATGGATTCACCCAGGTGAAAGACTTTTGGCATTGTATTTAAATGTAAATGGTAGTCATAAGATGATGATCAACGAATTATTCCCACAAGAAAAAGACTTGGGCGTTGAAATTGTATGGTATAACGACATTCAAGATGGCGTAGCTATTATGAATGAATTTGTAGAATCTGATAAAGTTATGGGGATTGATAAGACTTGGCCAGCAAAATTCTTGCTTAGACTTCAAGAATTAGGTGGTGGAAGCAAATTTGTGAATGGTTCAATGATTCTTGACTATATTCGAATGATTAAAGATGAGAAAGAAATTGAATTACTTCGTGAATCTTCAAGATTGAATGATATCGCGATGGAAAAATTAATTCCACTAGTAGTACAAGGATATACAGAACTTGAATTAGATGCAAAAGTTCGTGAAATCTACAAAGATCTTGGAGTAGAAGGCGTTTCATTTGATCCGATTACAGCATATGCTAAAAATGGGGCAGACCCACATCATGTGACAGACGCTACAAAAGGAAAACATGGAGATAGTGTAGTTCTTGATATTGGTGGCTTCAAAGATAACTATGCTTCAGATATGACAAGAACAGTATTTATCGGAGAAGTTTCTGAGAGACAAATAGAAATCTATAACATCGTTAAAGAAGCTCAACAACGCGGTATCGATGCGTCGAAACCAGGTAACAGAATGATGGATGTAGACTTGGCTTGTAGAGACTACATCACAGAGATGGGTTATGGAGAATACTTTACACATAGAACAGGACACTCTTGTGGACTTGAAGATCATGAGTATGGCGATGTTTCTTCTGTAAATGAAGATATTATCAAAGTAGGACAATGTTTCTCGATTGAGCCAGGTATCTATCTTCCTGATGAAGAAATCGGTGTACGTATTGAAGACCTTGTAATCATTACAGAAGATGGTTGTGAAGTATTAAATAAATTTACAAAAGATATTATTGTAGTTCCAGATAATAATTAAGAATAGTGATAAAGAGATAATCTTCATAGTCCAATATAATTGGAGGAGATTATCTCTTTTTTTGTGCCCAATATTCTTTAAATGAAAGAGGGGACGATCTGGATTTCATCTAGAAAAATGGAATACATCTTGTCAGGATGAAGTCGTTCTATCATATAAAAACTTATTGAAATGTTTAGAGTTTTATATTAGTATATGCAAAATGTAAGGAAATATACTTGTAAACATACCGTAAACTAGTATTGTAACACGCTATGGAATACTATATAATGCAAGAAGTGTAAGAAAGGAAAGATACGAATGAATGATATGACAAAGGGAAACTCCATGAAACAACTGTTAATGTTTATGCTTCCAGTGTTACTTGGGAATTTATTTCAGAACTTATATAGTATGGTTGATACTATCATCGTAGGGCAGTATTTAGGTGTTGACGCATTAGCAGCGGTAGGAACCACGGGTTCTATTACATTTCTTGTTATAGGATGGGTTACGGGGATGACAAGTGGATTTGGAATTTTGATTGCGCAGGCTTTTGGGGCAGAAGATACCTCTAGATTAAGACACTATACAGCGATGTCGATTTATATATGTGTAGCATTTACAGTGTTAATGATAGCTGGTTTGCTTTGTGCAAATGACGCACTTTTGCATTTTATTAATACCCCAGATAATATATATACAGAAACACGAGCATATATTACGGTTATATATATAGGCCTGTCCGCAACGTTTCTATATAACATGTTAGCAGCGATTGCTAGGGCATTGGGAGATAGTAAGACACCACTTTATTTTTTAGTGCTTTCATCTGTGCTAAATATTATATTAGATTTTTGGTTTGTGGGGGGCTTGGATTTTGGTGTTGCAGGTGCTGGGTATGCAACGGTTCTTTCGCAAGCAGTCGCAGGATTCTTATGCCTGATATATGTATATAGGAGATATCCAGAACTAAGATTTTCAAGAGAAGAAGCTCGCTTTAAGTTCACCTCATTCAAGCAATTAATGGCAATGGGAATTCCTATGGGATTACAATTTTCTATCACGGCGATAGGAACGATGATTGTACAATCAGCATTGAACCAACTAGGATCAGTACATATTGCAGCATATGCAAGCGCAATGAAGATACAGAATATTCTTATGCAATTCAGTGTTGCGATGGGGGCAGCTGTTGCCAATTTTGTAGGACAGAACTATGGAGCTGGTAAGATTGATCGGGTCAAAAAAGGAGTGGGAGATGCAGTCAAAATTACACTCCTGTATAGTATAGTAGGAATGGTAATTGGTTATTTTATCGCACCATCACTTGTTAGGTTATTTGCAGATGATCCAACAGGAGAGATGGAGCAAATCGCAATAGAAATATTCCATATTACGATTTGGTTTTATCCATTTTTATATTTAATATTTATTTATAGAAATGCATTGCAAGGACTAGGAAATGGGATGATACCTATGTTAGGGGGAATCTTTGAATTAATAGCAAGAGGTCTTGTGATTATGTTATTGTTTGAAGGGCTACAGTTTGTAGGAGTCTGCTTGTCGGATCCGATAGCATGGGTATCGGCATTGATACCTCTAGTACCATATTATTATTGGTATAGGAGAAAAATTACACGAAGAATGGAAACGACAAATTAAAAAGAAAAATTAAAAAGAAAAATTAAAAAGAAGATTAGATGAGAAAGATTATTTGAGAGGTGTAAAAATTAAATGAGACTAAGAAATATACCAAGAGCAGATGAATGTATTGCAAATCATAATCGTGCAGTAAATGATGTGCAAATGAAAGAAAATAAAGGGAAGTGGTGCGAAGTATTTGGGAACACTAACCCTATATATATAGAAATAGGAATGGGAAAAGGTCAATTTATATTAACGTTAGCAAAGCAAAATCCAGAGATTAATTATGTAGGGATAGAGCGTTATTCGAGTGTATTATTGCGTGCACTTGAAAAATTTGATACAGAAGAATTTGAAAAATTAGAAAATGTCCGTTTTATTTGTATGGATGCAAGAGAACTTGCAGAAGTATTTGAAAAAGGAGAGGTGGATAAAATATACTTGAACTTCTCAGATCCTTGGCCAAAATCTCGGCATGCAAGTAGAAGACTTCCATCAAAAGAATTTTTCGCTAGATATGACAAAGTACTTTCTAGTGATGGGGTGGTGGAATTTAAGACTGACAATAGAGGGCTGTTTGAGTTTGCATTAGAAGAAGTCGGAGAAGCGAAATGGGAATTGGTAGCGCATACATTTGATCTGCACAATCACAAAGAGATGAATGTAGGAAATGTAATGACCGAGTATGAAGCGAAATTTTCGTCCATGGGAAATCCTATACATAAACTAATCGCAAGAAGATAGCGAGTGCATATGATATAGTAAGCAAGTTGGTGGAGTAGAGCATGGTAAGCAATCTTAGAAGAATGTTCGGACAAAAAATCAATGAAAGTCCTAGTATCAAAATGATATTCGTGCAGACAAAAAGGTCGTGGCATGAAGTGTATAAATTATTGAATAAATAAGCTATGAAAGACTAGGAATAGAGTAATGGTAGTGAAAGATGAGAATAATTTAATGGAAATTTTATACATATTATCCAATTTTATGGTAAAATACATGTAGATAAAGGAGGTACGATATGGAATTAATAACTACGAATATATCAATATTGATTGATGTCGTTGTGGCGGTCATCATTATATTACAAGTGCACACGGGATTTAAATATGGTTTTGCACATAACTTACGTACAAGTGGAGAATTTTTAGCTCTATTAGCTTCTATTGTACTTATGAAACTTTTAGGTGGTCTGTGTACGCCTATTATAGAACCGATTGTAGAGTGGTTGTCTTTCACAGGAGTAGACCAAGGCATGACAGCTCAGATTATTAGGATAACGATTTACGTAGCAGTTTTCTTTATTGCATTTATGGGATTATTATCTATATGGAAAATCATTAGTGATAAAATCGAGATGATATCGAATAAAGCGGGATTTCGAGTGATAGATCGTGTACTAGGACTTATATTTGGACTAATAAAAGCAGTTGTGATTATACTTTTACTTATTTGGTTGTTACGAGATTTGTTGTCAGTAATTAGTGCAGCTAACATTGCAGATACTTATTTATTGTTTTGGATAAATAATTTGATATAATCTACCCCTCATATATATTTAGATGGAAGCCTTATGACATTTAAGCATTAAACTTAGATGGAATAAGGCTTTTGTCATATTCGAGTTATCATAATTTAAAATAATACTTCCTTTTCGATTAGAAAGCAGATACAATGTAGAAGGATTTTAATACATATGAAAGATGAGTAGAATGATGAATGATAGATTACGGGGATTTTTATTATCAGCAATTGCAGGAGTGTTATGGGCGATTACAGGAGTAATAGGGCAGTTTCTGTTCGAACAAAAAGGAGTTGTTCCTACATGGTTAGTATCTTACCGCTTACTATCGGCAGGTTCGCTGCTATTGATATATTTAAAATGCACTAAAGGAGAAATTCTGGAAGTTTGGCATGATAAAAGCGATGCAAAGCTGCTAGTTCTTTATAGTGTAACAGGGATGATGATGGTACAATTTAGCTTTTTCAAAGCAGTTGAAACTTCTAATGCAGGAACAGCTACAGTATTACAATATTTGAATCCAGCTATGATGCTGCTGTTTTTTGCGGTTACAAGAGGTATTAGACCGGCATTAAATGAGAGTATCGCGGTATGTATGGCACTCATAGGAATTTTTTTCGTTTCAACAGGTGGAGATGTTCATAATTTGACGTTATCATTTGAAGGATTAAGTTGGGGCTTAGCATGTGCAATGTTTACTTGTGTTTACGCAATACTTCCAATAAGATTATTGAGAAAATATGATCCGAGAGCAATTTGTGGCTGGGGAATGTTGATAGGTGGGATTGTGTTGACAGCGGTAGTGAGACCGTGGACGATCGATACAACCGTAGATATTGCAGTGATTGCTAGTATGGGATTCTTAGTGATTTTCGGGACAATACTTCCATTTTGTGCTTCGCTTATATCTATTCCTTTAATAGGACCAATCAATACGAATCTTTTGTCGAGTGTGGAGCCTATTGTGGCAGCAATTATAGCCTACTTTATGCTGGGAACTATATTTACATTGGGAGAGATTTTGGGGTTTGTGCTTATTATCGGGACTATTTTCATTTTGGCACTTAGTAAAGACCGGTAGTGGTATCAAGGGTACTTACAAGAAAGGGATAGTTGCAAATTTAGAAAAATTAAGAAGTTTCTTATGGTATGCAATCTATTTATTTGGTAATATGATTAAATAGGATAAATTTTAGGAGGAGATACCATGTTATCATTGACGTTTGGAGAACAAGTTAAAATTTTGCTTAGTCGCAAAAATATGACGATTAAACAATTAGCAGAAAAAATAGAATTGAAGACAGGAATGAAAATGTCTAGGCAGAACCTGACTCAGAGATTAGGGAGAGACAATTTTCAAGAGCAAGATATGAGAATGATAGCAGAGATTTTAGGGTGTTCCTTTTATCTGAGTATCATGGAAGAGCCTGCGGAAGAGACGGAGCGTGAAAAAGAGGTGGAACAAAGTCAAGAAGTGACACCGATTGAAGTGATAGAGCCTATTAAATCAGCGAATGAACGTGAACTTACGATAGCGGAACTAGAACCATCACTTCCAGAAGAACCACCATTACGAGGTGGTGAAGGAGATATTAATCCGTATACTGGTTATGAGTACAAGACAAATAGTGTGCGCTCACATCCGTCAAGAATCGGATATGTGCAAGTGTATGATAGAAAAGATCACAAGTGGACCGAGATGACAGAATGGGCATTTTTGGGTTATCAAGAACGTCAAAAATTGTCTTTGGGCAAATCATATGAGGAACCTACATACTTAGATTAGGAGTTATATATGGAATGGAAGCAACTATTATCAACAAAGCGTCAGCGCGATCACTCGAATGGGAAAATCTATAAGAGCGCTGATTTACGCAGTGAATTCGAGAAGGACTATCATAGAATAGTAGGGAGTGCATCATTTCGTAGATTGCAAGATAAAACGCAGGTATTTCCGTTAGATAAGAGTGATTTTATTAGAACGAGACTGACCCATTCCTTGGAGGTTTCTTCAATTGCGAAATCATTGGGGCAAAATATCGGAGAAAATATTCTGACATATAAGAAAGATTTGAATTTTACTGTTCAGATGAAGGAAGATATGTGTAATATACTTCAATGTTCTGGGTTGATTCACGACATAGGTAATCCACCTTTTGGGCATTTTGGTGAGGAGGCAATCCGCAAATGGTTTCAGATACATTTGCCAAAGATTCAGTATCAAGGGGCAACAGTGCACGATACATTATTGCCGCAAATGCGAGAGGATTTTTATCATTTCGAAGGGAATGCACAAGCGTTGCGATTAGTTACGAAGCTACATTTTTTGGTGGATGAAAATGGAATGAATTTGACTTATGCATTATTAAATACCATTATTAAATACCCAGTGTCATCCCTTGAAATTAACAAGAAATCAGGAAATATAAAAGATAAGAAAATGGGATATTACTTTGCAGATGGAGAAATCTTCGAAGATATTCAACGAGTAACAGGAACGAATGGAAGACGCCATCCATTGACATTTATTCTAGAGGCGGCAGATGATATTGCATATAAAACAGCAGATATTGAAGATGCTTTTGTAAAAGGATTTTTATCATATCACACATTAAGAGAAGAATTAAAAGTATTAAAAGCGAATACAAACGAAGCGGACTCGACCGGTACGAGAATTGACCCTTTAGAGATTCTTGACAGGCAATACGAACGAGGGCTGAAGCAAGGCGTTGTGAATATTGAAGAGTACGCAGTGAAGAACTGGATAGTGCGTATTCAAGGTTTTATTATCAATTGTGCCACATTTGGTTTTACGACGAATTATAAAACAATCATGGCAGGAGAGTATAAGAAGGACTTATTCTATGGCACCTATGGTGAACAGCTAATGAATCTACTAGGAGATTTAGCGTATAGAAGAGTGTTTTCATCAAATGCCATATATAAAGTGGAAGTGAAAGAATCGGTGATTTTGAATCACTTGATGAATCTATTTGTTGGAACTGTATTAAAGTATGATACAGATATGGAATTAGATGCATTGGACGTGAGGGTGATGTCCTTTGTGTCAGATAATTATATCAATATCTATCATCACAGAGCAGCGGGAAAAAGCGAAGCTGAAAAATTATACTTACGTTTGTTATTAGTTACAGATTATATTTGTGGAATGACAGATAGTTATGCACTTCGACTCTATCAAGAAATCCAAGGTCTAGGAGATATTTAAAAAATAGGAATATTTAGCAAAAGGCGAGCATACACTTTAATAAAAAGCTAAAGTGGGGTGTTTTGATGAAACAAACGATTTGCTATTTATATGCATATGAGGCATACACAAAAACTAAAAATGTAGGATTTGTGAAATGTATATTTCAAAAAGATAAAGTGACATTCCAAATTCATGGTAAAGGCTTAGATTGCGATAAGTTCATGGATTTGGAAATGTTTTTATTTATAAGTGATGACGAGCAATGTAATGTCGATAGAGCTGGAATAGTAGAGGGTGACCAAGGGAAAGTAGACTATATGGTTACGGTTGAAGGATTTGATGCTAGTAGATGGAATGGATATGATGGAGTATTATTGCAATCGAAAAATAAAAAACAATATATTGCAACGTGGAAGCAAAAAGAAGTAAAAATAACGATGGAAGATATTGCTTTAGAAAAAAAAGAAGAAATATCGAATGAATCAGAGTGTGACGAAGCACAGAGTGAAAATGAATCAGAGTGCGACGAAGTGCAGAGTGAAAATGAATCAGAGTGCGATGAAATGCAGAGTGAAAATGAATCAGAGTGCGATGAAATGCAGAGTGAAAATGAACCAGAATGCGATGAAGGGCAAGTGAGTGAATATCTCGGGATAAATCGTGATGAAGTATTGGAAGAATATGATGAAGAAGGTGATTTTACAGAAGGTAAAAAAACCATAACAATAGAAGAATTTACATATGAGAAAATAGATCGGCAAGGGCTTTCGGCATTGCCACATCGAGAATGGAAATTAGCAAATAATAATTTTTTACTACATGGCTATAAAAATTATAAGCATTTAATGTTTATTCGCAATAGAGAAAGATTGTACTTGGGTGTTCCGGGTGTCTATCATGGAAATGAAGAAACAGCAGCTAAATCATTTGGGTTTTCCTTGTTTCATGCTGTAGATGTAGAACAATTAAAATTAGATTCGTATGAAAGCGACACAAGAGAAAGATTTGGATATTGGTGCAGACCGGTTACAGAACTAAGGGGAATGGATGAGAGAAGAAAATACGCAAGATAAACGATTTATGAAAGAGGCAATAAAGCAAGCCCAGAAAGCATATGCAATAGAAGAGGTGCCGATAGGGTGTGTTATTGTGTATGAAGGAAAAATCATAGCGCGTGCATACAATAGAAGAACAATAGATAAAAACACATTGGCACATGCAGAGTTGCTAGCCATTCGTAAAGCAAGTAAAAAGCTAGACGACTGGAGACTAGAAGAGTGTACAATGTACGTAACATTGGAGCCTTGCCAAATGTGTGCAGGTGCGATTGTGCAATCTAGAATGAAAAGAGTGGTGATAGGGTGCATGAATCCAAAGGCAGGATGTGCGGGCTCTATTTTGGATATATTACAAATGCCAGAATTCAATCATCAAGTGGAGAAGGCGATAGGAATTTGTGAAGAAGAGTGCAGTGAAATGATGAAAACATTTTTTAGGGAATTACGAGAAAAACGAAAAAATTAACAATACATTGACTTTTCCTAGTAAATTCGCTATAATTATAACTCGTGCAGCCGGGGCGTTAGCGGTGCCTTATACCTACAATCCGCTATAGTAGGGGTGATATTGCATGGAGGGCTTCTTTTTGTAAAGCTGCCTCAGGAAAGTGGCATTGAGACTTGGGTCTTACGCGACAGAAATCTATGAACCGTGTCAGGTCGGGAACGAAGCAGCACTAAGTAGAACCTTCTGGGTGCCGTGAGGCTACCTGAGTTGAGTTAACTACCTGAGTAACGTTTAGGGAAAGATGTTCGAAATGCAATGCACGTAAAATAAGTTAATTCACAGCATCTACTTCTATTGAAGTGGGTGCTGCTTTCCTGTAGAATAAAAATAGAATAGAGAAGAGATTTTTTGGATGAATCTAGAAAATGAATAGATAGAAAGAGTGATAAAATGAAGATACTATTAGTAGCGATTAATGCCAAATATATTCATTCGAATTTGGCGATATACAATCTAAAAGCATATGCGGAGCAATATGGAAAGAACCGTAGTGCATGCATTGAGCTCGCAGAATATACGATTAATCAACAGACGGATGAAATATTGAAAGATATTTATCAGCGAAGACCAGAAATGCTAGCATTTTCGTGTTATATCTGGAATGTAGAATATGTAAGAGACGTTATGCGAGAAATTCATAAATTGTTACCAGATATGCCAATTTGGTTGGGTGGGCCAGAAGTGTCTTATTGTGCGGAACAAATGATTGCTGAATCGCCAGAAATTACAGGAGTGATGATGGGTGAAGGAGAAGGAACTTTTGCTGAACTGGTAGAATACTATGAAATGAGCGAGGCTGCGAAAGCAGAAGGTGCAGAAGATCAAACATGTTGCTTACAGAATATTAGTGGGTTAGCATATCGAACGAATAGCGGCGCAGTGGTAAAGAATGCACCACGTCCTATTTTGGATTTGAGTACGGTGCCGTTTGTTTATGATGAAATAGAAGCGTTCCAAAATAAAATTATATATTATGAATCAAGTAGAGGTTGCCCATTTTCGTGTAGTTATTGTTTGTCATCGATTGATAAGAAACTAAGATTTCGGGATACAGAATTAGTGAAACTAGAAATTGGAAAATTTTTAAAACACAAAGTAAAACAAGTAAAATTCGTAGATAGAACCTTTAATTGTAATCACAAACATTCGATGGAAATTTGGAACTATATCAAAGAGCATGACAATGGAACGACTAATTTTCATTTTGAAATCGCGGCGGATATTATAACGGAAGAAGAAATCGCATTGATATCGGACATGCGAAAAGGATTAATCCAATTAGAAATAGGTGTGCAATCGACATATTTAGAAACCATTCATGAAATAAAGCGCATCATGGATTTTGGACAAGTAGCAAAGGTGGTACAGAAGATACAAGCAAATGAGAATATTCACCAACATTTAGATTTGATAGCAGGATTGCCTTATGAGACGTATGGAATATTCAAACAATCTTTTGATGATGTATATGCATTACATCCAGAGCAGCTACAATTAGGGTTTTTGAAAGTATTAAAAGGATCCTATATGCATATTCAAAAAGATCAGTACGGCCTAGTGTATCAATCTAAGCCGCCGTATGAAGTGCTTTGTAATAACTGGCTGTCTTATGACGAAGTACTTCGATTAAAAGGAATAGAAGATATTGTAGAAGTTTACTATAACAGCGGACAATTTGCGACTACTATGATATTACTAGAAAGAGAATTTTCGAGTGCGTTTGAAATGTATGAAAAAATCAGCTCGTTTTATGATTTTAAAGGTTATAGAACAGGGAAGCATACTCGGATTGCGAGATATGAAATTATGTATGAGTTTATTCAAAGCATTGGAACAAATAATATGGAAGAATATTATGATGCGTTAATGAGAGATTTGTATCTTCGTGAAAACACGAAGACGAGACCAGGGTTTGCAAAAGAATATAGTGTAGATAAAAACTTGGTTCGCAAATTCTTTGAGCAAGAAGAGAAAACAAGAGAAATATTGAAAGGGTATGAAGCGTTTGATAAAAGGCAGATGAGTAAAATGATGCATGTAGAACTATTGCAAGGATGTCACATCCTATTTGATTATAAAAATAGAAATCCACTGACCAATGAGGCGTCTACATTCAGCATAGAAGCGATACAAAATGTGAAAGAATAGCATATGAAAACTTTGTTAGAATTCTAAAATAAGAGGAATGTTTCTTGCAAAACCATTGGAAAGAGTATAGAATATAGTGGAATATATTTTGAGAAAGTGGAGAGAAGAAGATGAATTTTTACGATAAAAAATTTAGAAAAATAATATCAGTAGTAATTATATTTGTAATTGTAGCGATGGTGGCAACTTCGGTTATACCATATTTGATTTAGTATATAGAAAAAGAGGGACAGACGTGGAGCAGATTAGACGAAGAAAAAGACGTCGAAGACACAGATTTGACAGCAAGAAAATTATAATACTTGTAGGTGCTCTTTTCGCAGTGATAGGAGTTATAATAGGATCCGTTTATGGATATATGAATAGCTATATCAATAAATACGAAGAGAATCAAGTGGCAGAAGGTATTTACTTAGGGGAATATAGCTTGGCGGGAATGACAGAAAGCGAAGTGAGAGAGGTCATCGAAGGTTTGGTGTCAGAGCGGGAAGTCATTACAATTACCCTTGTGACTACGGAGCCAGAGGCGACAGAACAAGAAGTAACATTAGCAGAATTTGGATTTGAAGATACGAATGGCGAGGAAATAATAGAAGAAGCCATGGCTTACGGGAAAGATGGTAGTATAAGAGAACGTTATTTTGCACTTCGATCATTGGCGAAGAAAAATGTGACACTCTACTTGTCGTATGCTATTGATAGTGAATTAGTAGACTTGTATGTTGAGGAACATTATTCGACGATGGTTATTGAGCCGATAGATGCATATCTTGAATTTGTTGATGGAGGAATGTCAGTAGTTAGTGGTGTGAATGGAATGGTGATTGATATTGACACTGCGGTAACGGATATCAATACATTTATGGGAGAAGAATGGGCAGGTGAATCGGGAACGATTCAGATGTCGATTATAGAAGTAGAACCAGATGTGACAGAGGAATCTTTAGCGGATGTGAAAGATGAATTAGGCGCATTTGACACATATGTTGCTTATACCACAGGACGTTATGATAACGTTTCTCGTGCATCTGAACTCATTAATGGTACGGTGATTATGCCAGGTGAGGAGATTTCTATTGCGGCGATTATTCAGCCGTTTACAGAAGAAAATGGATACGCTATGGCGGGGTCATATGAAAATGGTGAAGTAGTAGAATCTATGGGTGGCGGTATTTGTCAAGTGAGTAGTACTGTGTATAATGCAGTATTACGTGCGGAATTAGAAGTGACTCAAAGATCAGCACACTCGATGCTTGTATCTTACGTATCAGCATCGGAAGATGCAGCGATTGCTGGAGATTACAAAGATTTTAAATTTTCAAATAATACAGATACACCGATATATGTTTATGCGGCATTGATAGATAACACATTGGAAGTTGTAATTTATGGTAAAGAAACTAGGGATGAAAATAGAACTATTAAATTTGAAAGCATCATCATAGAAGATACAGGATATGGAGATCCTGAATACGAAGCAAATCCTGAATTAGAGCTTGGAACAATCAATAAAATTAGCTCGGGTCATATAGGGCAAAAAGCGCAATTGTGGAAATATGTATACGTTGACGGAGTGGAGCAAGAACAAGTTCAAATCAACAGCAGTACGTATTCTTCATCACCTGAGACATATGAAGTGGGTACAATGTCTAGCAATGCAGAAGCATCAGCGATTGTAACAGCAGCCATTGAATCACAAGATACAGATACGATTAATGCGGCTATAGCAGAAGCGAACGCAAAAATACAAGCAGCAGCAGATGCAGCGGCAGCACAAGCAGCAGCAGATGCAGCGGCAGCACAAGCAGCAGCAGATGCAGCGGCAGCACAAGCAGCAGCAGACGCAGCGGCAGCACAGGCAGCGGCAGACGCAGCGGCAGCAGAACAAGCTACTACAGAATAACTGCAGTAGAATAGGTTGTAAATAGAATAAGCGGAGCAAGATAGAATGAAAATCGGCAATATATCACAGAGCGTTTTAAAACGCTCTGTTTTAAAAGAAATACATATAAATAGGGAAGAGATGATTTTTGCGCCAGCAGTAGAAGAGATGTGTGCAGGAATTCGAATTGACAGAGAAGAATCAGATGCAGTAATCATGTCTAGTGCAGTGGTGTTTGGCGATGAAAAAGATTTAGGCTATTATGGTATAGCAAAAGCAGTAAATGACATTGCATCTCGAAAAGCAGAACCAGTAGGTGTGGAAGTAGTGATACAATTACCACCCTATGCATATGAGTCTAGATTAAAGGCGATGGTTAGTAATATGGAAGCGTGTTGCCAAAAGAATCACTTACAAATCTTAGGGGTGAAGGCATCGGTAAATCCAATGATTCAAAGTGCGATGGTATATGTATCGGCATTAGGAACAGCAAGAGAATCACAAGTGATACAGACCTGTAAGGCAGAGCCAGATTATGATGTTGTATTACTAGGAAGTGTTGGAACTGAAGGTGCGTTACGTATTTTGAATCAAAGAAAAGAATCATTAGAAGACCGATTTATTCCATCTTTCTTTACAGGAATCCAAAAATGCAAGGACCAAATCATGGCGGTAGAAGCAATAAAAAAAGCAATAGACTTAGGTGCAATTGCGATTCATCAATTAGGTGATAGCGGGATATTAGCAGGATTATGGGAATTGGGAGAGTCATCTTCTATCGGACTAGAAGTAGATTTGAAACAAATGACTATCCGACAAGATGTGATAGAAATTTGTGAATTTGTAGGGCTAAATCCATATCAATTAAGTTCCACAGGAAGTGCATTAATTGTGACGAATCAAGGAAATGAAATAGTAGAAGCGTTAAGTGCGCTAGGCTATAATAGTAATATAATAGGCAAGACGACAAGTCAAAATGAACGTGTCATATTCAATGGAGATGAAAAGCGATTCTTGGATAGACCTGCGCAGGGCGAATTGTTGAAGCTATATAGTGAGGAGAAGATATGATAAATATTGTTTTGTTTGAACCAGAGATACCAGCGAATACAGGTAATATAGGAAGAACATGTGTTGCGACTAACACAAGATTACATTTGATAGAACCGTTGGGATTTCGTTTGAATGAAAAAGCAATCAAGCGAGCAGGGATGGATTATTGGGAAGATTTGGACGTGACTACTTATGTGAATTATGAAGATTTCTTGGCTAAGAATCCAGAAGCGGTAAATAATATTTATATGGCGACGACAAAGGCACCAAATGTATACACTGATGTACAATTTACGCCAGACTGCTATATTATGTTTGGGAAAGAAAGTGCTGGAATTCCAGAAGAAATATTGGTGAATCATAAAGAGACAAGTATACGA
Source organism: Eubacteriales bacterium (assembly GCA_044425815.1). Classification (GTDB taxonomy): domain Bacteria; phylum Bacillota; class Clostridia; order Lachnospirales; family Lachnospiraceae; genus CAUPWF01. Next base: position 7,781 of record JAWXVA010000013.1, on the reverse strand, counting down.
ATTCCGATGATGAATGAAATACGTTCTTTAAACCTTGGGAATTCAGTAGCGGTGGTATTGTATGAAGCGCTAAGACAGACGGGATTTAGCTCAATGCAAAAAGAAGGGAAGTTGCATCATTTGCATTGGTAAAAAATAACTATAAAAAAAGAATAAAGTAACTATACAGAACAACTCGCATAAAATAGAATAAAAAAGTGTGGGTTCGAAATATGGATGATAAAATGCCTTACTACGTGGCACATCCCTTCTCGGAGATCTGGAATGAAGAGAAGATGTGTAAAAGAGATAGAGAGTACATGCAAAGTATATATCCAGAAATTGCGAAATTATTCTTACCTTTTGTTGAGAAGGAATGCGATAGGCTTGAATATGACGGAAGCCTTGTATTTGATGAGTATCCCGATAAACTATTGCTACGACTCATGTGTGGTAGAGTATACAATTTGGCGATAGATGAACTAGGAAAACAAGGGATTTGTTTTGAGGGAATTGAAAAACAATGGGCAAAAGAAATGATAGAGATATTGCTCTATCAGGAATTATGTAGACGGAGAGAATTGTACAGAAGCAACCGTAGAAGATGGTTCTAAAATGACATAAGAAGAGGTTACAAGCATGAAAAAAAATATAATACTAATAGGAATGCCAGCAGTAGGTAAGAGCACGATAGGAGTTGTAGTAGCAAAACGTTTGGGATATGATTTTGTGGATACGGATTTGTTGATTCAAGCACAAGAAAAGAGACTACTCAAAGAGATTATCGAGGAAGAAGGAATCGAAGGATTTTTAGCAATCGAGAATCAAGTGAATCGGGATTTAGAAGCCGAACGGACGGTTATTGCTCCAGGCGGCAGTATTATTTATTGTGAAGAGGCAATGAAGCATTTTCAAGAGATAGGAACTGTGGTATACTTAAAAGTAGCGTATGAAGTAATTGCAAGTAGAATCCAAAATGCAAAAAATCGAGGTGTGGTCTTGAAAGACGGTCAAACCCTGAAGATGTTATATGATGAACGTGTGGAGCTATTTGAGAAGTATGCACAAGTTACGATAGTAGAAGATGGAAAGACAATTGAAGAGACCATAGATGCTGTACTAGAGAAAAAGCGAAGTTTGACAGAAGCGTAATTTTGTTATATGATAGTGGATACTTGTAAAGGAAAGACATAGAAAACAAGTTTGTGATTGGGGTAAATATGGAACAATATATTATAAAAGGTGGTAACCCACTAGTCGGAGAAGTAGAGATTGGTGGAGCGAAAAATGCAGCACTAGCGATTTTGTCGGCGGCAGTTATGGCGAATGAACCAGTACTAATTGACAACCTTCCTGATGTGAATGACATAAATGTATTGCTAGAAGCAATTCAAGAAATCGGAGCGACTGTTCACAGAATCGATGAACATACAGTAGAAATTAATGGAGCAACAGTACAGAACCTATGCGTAGAGTATGATTGTATCAAGAAGATACGTGCATCGTATTATTTCCTAGGGGCATTATTAGCAAAATATAAAAAGGCAGAAGTTGCACTACCAGGTGGATGTAATATTGGGAGTAGGCCAATTGATTTGCATATCAAAGGATTTGAAGCACTAGGGGCTGACGTAACAGTTAGTTATGGTACGATTCTAGTAGAAGCAGAACGACTTAAAGGTGCACACGTGTATTTTGATAAAGTCAGCGTTGGTGCGACGATCAATGTTATGATGGCAGCTGTATTAGCAGAAGGAAAAACAATTCTAGAAAACGCAGCGAAAGAACCACATGTGGTTGATTTAGCGAACTTCCTAAGTAGTATGGGAGCAAATATCAGAGGTGCAGGTACAGATGTGATTCGCATTACAGGTGTAAGACACTTGCATAAAACAGAGTATTCGGTGATACCAGATCAGATAGAAGCAGGTACATTCATGTACGCGGCAGCAGCAACAAAAGGGGATGTAATGGTGAAAAATGTAGTGCCAAAACATCTAGAAGCGACGACAGCGAAACTATTAGATATCGGTTGTGAGATTACAGAATTCGATGACGCGGTACGGGTAGTAGCGACGAAGCGGTTAAAACCGACGAATATCACTACATTACCATATCCAGGATTCCCTACAGATATGCAACCACAGATGGGTGTAGTATTAGGACTTAGTAAAGGAACCAGCACAATCACAGAGAGTCTATTTGAAAATAGATTCAAGTACTTAGGTGAATTAGCAAGAATGGGAGCCAAAATTAAAGTAGATGGCAATACAGCGGTGATTGTAGGTGTAGAAGGTTATACGGGAGCGCAGGTTAGTGCACCGGATCTTCGAGCAGGAGCTGCGCTAGTGATAGCAGGATTGGCAGCAGAAGGTGTTACAATTGTAGATGATATCGTATATATTCAAAGAGGATATGAACGATTCGAGGAAAAACTCAAAGATTTAGGAGCGGAGATTCAGAAAGTATCATCTATGAAAGAAATTAGAAAATTCAAATTAAAAATATGTTAAATCTTATTCAGAGCAGTGGAGATATTCAGGATCGATGAAGCTGCGGCAACCCCTATATGGAAGGTGCCAACCTAAGCGAGGAATCGAACAATAAGAGTGTAAGGTACAATGAAGCCCACTCTTTAGGTGGGCTTTTATAATTCTATAAAAAGTGTGAAAGCACTTCGTTTTTAATGGTACATGCAAATAAAGAAAAAAAAGAAAAAGAAAGTGAGAAAAACAATGGAAAAATTATTATTTACTTCAGAATCAGTAACAGAAGGGCACCCAGATAAGATTTGTGATCAAATCTCTGATGCAATCTTAGATGAGCTTTTAAAGCAAGATCCTATGAGCCGCGTTGCTTGTGAGACTGCAATTACAACAGGACTTGTGCTAGTTATGGGCGAAATCACAACAAATGCTTATGTAGATATTCAAAAAATTGTAAGAGAAACAATTGCTGATATTGGATATGATAGAGCAAAATATGGATTTGATGCTCATACCTGTGGTGTAATCACAGCGATTGACGAGCAATCTGTAGATATTGCACTTGGTGTAGATAAGGCTTTAGAAGCAAAAGAAAATAAAATGTCAGAAGAAGAAATCGAAGCGATAGGTGCGGGTGACCAAGGGATGATGTTTGGTTATGCAAGTGATGAAACAGATGAATTTATGCCTTATCCTATTTATTTGGCACATAAATTATCTCGTAAATTAACAGAAGTAAGAAAAAGTGGTACATTAGACTATTTAAGACCAGATGGGAAAACACAAGTATCAGTAGAGTATAACGAAGAAGGACAACCAGTACGCCTAGATGCGGTAGTATTGTCGACACAACACGATGAACACGTAACACAAGAGCAAATCCATGCGGATGTAAAGAAATATATTTTTGATGAAGTGATTCCAGCAGAGATGATTGACGAGAAAACAAAATTCTTTATTAATCCGACAGGAAGATTCGTTATAGGTGGACCACACGGAGACAGTGGTTTGACAGGACGTAAAATTATCGTTGATACATACGGCGGCATGGCAAGACACGGCGGTGGTGCGTTCTCTGGAAAAGATTGTACAAAAGTAGATAGATCAGCAGCATATGCAGCACGTTATGTAGCGAAAAATCTTGTGGCTGCAGGGATTGCAAAGAAATGTGAGATTCAATTATCATATGCAATTGGTGTAGCACAACCAACTTCTATTATGATAGATACTTTTGGAACAGGATTAATCGCAGAAGAAAAATTAGTGGATATTGTAAGAGAAAACTTCGACTTACGTCCAGCAGGAATCATCAAGATGTTAGACTTGAGAAGACCTATCTATAATCAAACAGCAGCTTATGGACATTTTGGTAGAAATGATTTGGATTTACCATGGGAAAAATTAGATAAAGTAGAAGTTTTAAAAGCGTATTTTTAATGTTATAATAGAAGTTGCAACTGCTGTTAGAGGAACGTAATTATGAAGAATAAGATTAAATTTACAGGACAATTAAAATTGTATATGCAATGGCCGATTATTATGTCACTTTTATTAATTGCAATGAATCTATGGATGTACAAGGTAGATTTGACTTCAGGAATATTGATGTCTATTTTTATTGCAGTCTATATTTTGGTGGTGGTTATCCTATATTTCTATAATCGAGAAATCATCGCATCTGATTTGATAGAATTTGCGACACAATATGGTGTGACGCAGAATAAATTATTAAAAGAATTAGATGTTCCGTACATTTTGGTGCTCGAAGATGGAAAAATTATATGGAGCAATGATGAGTTTCGTGATGCTATTAGTGCATCAAATAGAAGAGAAAAATATATAAACAAATTGATTCCGGAACTAAATCGCAGTGTGTTTCCTAAAGAAGAACAAAACCTTTCTATGGAAGTAGAATATAACAAGCGTTCATACTCGGTAGAGATGCGCCGTGTATGCATTTTTAATGAGACAGATAAATTCTTAGACTTAAAACGTGACGAACCATTTATTGCGATATCGTTTAAAGATAACACAGAATTAAATCAATTCATTAAAGAACGAGAAGATCAACAACTAATAGCAGGGTTGATTTATATTGATAATTATGACGAGGTACTTGATAGTGTAGAGGAAGTAAGACAACCACTTCTTATAGCGCTAGTGGAACGTAAAATTAGTCAATACATCGGTAGTGTAAGCGGAATTGTTAAGAAGTTAGAAAAAGATAAATTCTTCGTGGTTATGATGAGGAAACATTTCCGAATCATAGAGGAAGATAAATTCTCTTTGTTAGAAGAGGTAAAAGGAGTATCCATTGGAAATGAAGGTATGGTGTCTCTAAGTATAGGATTGGGGTTAAGTGCAGAAAGTTATGCACAAAGCTACAATTATGCGAGGGTAGCAATAGATCTTGCATTGGCACGAGGTGGAGACCAAGCGGTATTCAAGAGTTGTAAGGGTATCACTTATTTTGGCGGTAAAAGAGAGCAGATGTCAAAGAATACTCGAGTGAAAGCAAGGGTAAAAGCAGAGGCGTTAAGAGAATTTATTTCTGGAAAAGATCAAGTGATTGCCATGGGGCACAAGATAGCGGATGTGGATTCGTTTGGAGCGGCAATTGGGATATATAGAGCAGCTGTTTCGCTTGATAAAAAAGCATATATAGTAATTAATGAGGTTACTTCATCGGTAAGGCCATTTTATGATGCGTTTGTGAATAGTTTGGATTATCCAGGAGATATGTTTTTGAATTCGAACGAAGTAGGACATTATATTACAGATAACACCATGGTAGTAGTGGTAGATACGAATAAGCCGACGATGTGTGATTGTTCAGAGCTCTTGAAACAAAAAGTGACATTAGCAGTGCTAGATCATCATAGACAAGATACTACGATAATAGAAAATGCAGTACTGTCTTATATCGAGCCATATGCATCTTCTACCTGTGAGATGGTAGCGGAAATTTTGCAATATATTACAGATGATGTGAAATTAGCGCCAATTGAGGCGGATAGTCTCTATGCTGGAATTATTATAGACACGAACAACTTCATGAATCGTACTGGGGTACGAACTTTTGAGGCGGCGGCGTTCCTAAGAAGAAATGGAGCGGATGTTACGAGAGTTCGTAAATTATTCCGAGATGATATGCCATCGTATAGAGCGAAAGCTGAAGCAATTCATAAGGCAGAGGTTTATAAAGAAATGTATGCTTTTGCAGAATGCTCACCAGAAGGAATTTCAAGCCCAACAATACTTGGTGCACAAACTGCAAATGAATTGCTAGATATTAGCGGAATAAAAGCTTCATTCGTGTTTACGAAATACCAAGGTTGCATTTATCTAAGTGCTAGGGCAATTGATGAACTCAATGTTCAAATTATTTTAGAAAAATTAGGTGGCGGCGGACATATAAATGTGGCAGGTGCACAGTTCCGTGGAATTACTGTTGAAGAGGCACGTGAAAAAGTAAAAGCAACCATAGATGAAATGATTAACAAGGGAGAAATATAGAATGAAAGTTATATTACTAGAAGACGTAAAAAGTGTAGGCAAAAAAAATGAAGTGGTGACTGTTAATGACGGATATGCTAGAAATGTATTGTTTAGAAAAAATCAAGGATTAGAGGCAACAAGTAAGAACTTGAATGATTTAAGACTTAAGAATGCAAATACAGATAAAAAAGCAGCAGAATTATTAGCAGAATGCCAAGAGTTAGGGAAAAAAATTGAAGCAAGTACGATTACTACAAGTATTAAATTCGGCGAAGGTGGTAAAGCGTTTGGATCCGTTTCTTCGAAAGAAGTTTCAGAAGAGATTCAGAAACAATTAGGTCTTGCAATCGATAAGAAAAAGATATTGATGAAAGATGCATTAAAAACAAAGGGTACACACAGTGTTCCAATTAAAATACATCCTAAGGTGACAGCGGAATTGAAAGTGACGATTACAGAAGCATAGGAGGAACTAACATGGAAGAGGCGCTCATAAAGAGAGTTATGCCAAATAGCATAGAGGCGGAGCAATCCGTTATAGGTGCCATGTTAATTGATAAAGATGCAATTCTTACCGTGTCGGAAATCATAAGTAGCGCTGATTTTTATCAATCAGTGTATGCTGTACTTTATGAATCGATGGTCGAGTTATACACAGAAGGAAAGCCAGTAGATTTGATTACCTTGCAAGAACGTTTAAAGGAAAAAGATGTACCACCAGAAGTGGCGAGCTTATCTTATGTGAGAGATCTTTTGGAGATGGTTCCGACTTCGGCCAATGTGAAATATTATGCAGAGATTGTACTCGAAAAGGCATTGCTTCGTAAGATGATTCGCTTGAATGAAGAATTAGCAAACACATGTTATCAAGGCACAGAACCTGTGGAAGCAGTGATGGAAGTTGCAGAGAAGAAGATATTTGACTTGGTGCAAAACCGTAATGGTGGCGAATATGTGCCGATAAAGCAAGTAGTACTAAATGCACTAGATAAGATTGCAGCAGCGTCTAAGACACAGGGAACTGTTACAGGTATCTCAACAGGATTTATAGATTTGGATTATAAGACGGCAGGCCTACAACCATCTGACTTAGTATTGATAGCAGCAAGACCATCTATGGGGAAAACTGCATTTGTACTGAATATTGCACAGTATGTAGCGTTTCATAGCAATAAGGCAGCTGCGATTTTCAGTCTGGAGATGTCAAAAGAACAATTAGTGAATCGTTTATTTTCTTTGGAATCACAAGTCGATGCGCAGTTGCTTAGAACAGGAAATCTAAAAGATGATGATTGGGAGAAGTTGATTGAGGGAGCGGGGACAATAGGAAAGTCTCGATTAATTATAGATGATACTCCGAGTATTTCTATTTCTGAGATGAGATCTAAGTGCAGAAAGTTTAAACTAGAGCAAGGTCTTGATATTATCATCATTGACTACTTGCAATTGATGTCTGGAAGTGTGGGTGGAAGAAGTGAATCTAGACAACAGGAAATCTCGGAAATCTCGCGTTCGTTAAAAGCATTAGCAAGGGAGCTTAATGTACCAGTAGTTGCCTTATCACAGTTGAGTCGTGCGGTGGAGCAGAGACCAGATAAGAGACCGATGTTATCAGACCTTCGTGAATCGGGGGCGATAGAGCAGGATGCCGATGTGGTGATGTTTATTTATAGAGATGATTACTATAATAAAGATACAGAACGAAAGAATGTAGCAGAAATTATTATCGCTAAGCAACGTAACGGTCCGATAGGAACAACAGAATTAGCATGGTTACCAAATTATACCAAGTTTGGTAATTTAAAACATTAAAAAAAT
>JAWXVA010000110.1:0-7964 GCA_044425815.1 Eubacteriales bacterium | reverse complement strand
ATGACACATATTTTGTTGTTTAAATCGTACATTTTATTACCCCTCTTATTCTGAAATTTGTTCATAAGTATAGAGTAGTTGTACATCATCTGTATAAAAAAGTCAATATTGTACTTTATATTGTGTTAGAAAGATGTTAGATTAATGTGTAAGAGTATAAAGTTTGGAGGGTGTTAGGGGATGAAGATTAGACGGGTTGTAAATGAAAAATTTTGGGGGTTTACATTAGTGATAGTTATGATTGTGCTCATAGTTTCATCATTGATTTACAATTATTTGGCTAATCAGAAATATAAAGAAGTTTCGTTAGAAAGTAGTAGGTATGTAGCTAATAATATAGACAATGATTTTGATGAATTGATTTATATGACAGATTACTTAGCGGTAAATAGTGCTGTGCAAAAGAGAGCATTTACATCATATGGTACATACAATCAGTATCAGATGCTTTTGGATAATTCTGAAGTGGTATCGTTATTTACAACACTTGGAGTGTTCAATATAGTAGAAAAATTAAGTAATATTTACATAAGCAATGGGTCGCAGCCATTTGTGTATAAATTGGGTATGCAGGGGATTCAGAATACAGAGGTCATAGAAGAATTGGATTATGAGAGTGTAGGCAGACTAACCTATTGGCAATATGAAATGAGCCCTATAGATAGAGTGAAGTCAACACCTGTATTGCAATTTTTAAGAAAAATAGTGAATTCGAGCGGTGATGGAGAAACTATTTTATACTTTGAATTAAATAGTTCATATCTACAAGAAAGTTTAAATATTGATTCGGAAGAACAAATAACAGATTACACAATTATAGATGAAAATAATTGTATATTGTATAATGAGGATATAGAATTGTTAGGGACAATATACGAAGAAGATTTTGAAGAATCAGGATATATTTACAATGAAATAGCGCTACAGAATTTTGGGTGGGTATTGATAAGTAAAACAATAAAACCCAATATCTGGGACCAAGAACCACTTGTTATGGGAGTAATATTCCTAACAATATGTATGATAGTTCTAATTGCACTAAAGGTTTATCGTATGCTAGATGAGACAATCATAGAACCGATTGTTCAATTATCAGATGGGATGCAACGGGTTAGAAAAGAAGACTTTGATGTTCGAATTACTAGAAATACGCAAGGTGAGATGGGGCAACTTGTAGATGATTTTAACGAAACAGTAGTGAGGTTAAAGCATAACATGGAAGCAGAAGTAGAAAGTGTCAAGAAGATTAAAGATGCAGAATATAGTATGCTACAGGCACAGATTAATCCCCATTTTATATCAAATTCATTAAATGCAGCAAAATATATTGCTAGTATTAATAAACAAGATAACTTGGTGGAAATGATACAAAATATATGGGTTCTTATGCGCAATGCCACTACAACCGATGGATCTGATACAGAACTAGGAAAAGAAATTGAAGTGATAAAAGCATACACGCATCTCGAGGAAGTGCGCTATAAGGGAAAATTTGTCGTTGAATATGATATTCCTGAAGAGCATCTATCAAAGAGAATACCAAAGTATATATTACAACCAATTGTAGAGAATGCTATTTTTCATGGGGTTGCCCCTAAAAAAGGGCTGGGATTGATAACGATACGTTCTAGAATTGAAGATAGCATTTGGCATCTTTCGGTAATTGACGATGGGATAGGAATGACAGAAGAACGCAAAGAATTAATTTTAAGAGAAGGAATTGAAGATATTACAGGGCTTAGTAGCGTGGGGATGAATAATGTGATTGAACGTATGAGAATATTATTCAAAGAAGAAGATGTAATAACGATAGAAAGTGAAGAGGGAGTTGGAACTACAATGACGCTACACTTTTCAACAGAACTTATGTGACGATTAAATGTGGAGGAAGAGTATGTACAAAGTAATTATTGTAGATGATGAAGTGATTATACGCGTGGCAATCACTAATATAATTAAATGGGAAGAAGAAGGATATGTGTTACTGGATAGTTTCGAAAATGGTGTCGATGCATTGGAATATATTAAAAACAATCAGGTGGATTTGGTAGTTACAGATATTAAAATGCCATTGATGAATGGGATTGAATTGATGACAGAAACAAACAAAGTATCTCCACACACTTTATTTATTATTCTTTCAGCATTTGATGAATTTGCGTATGCAAGAGCAGCACTTAAACAAGGTGCATTGTCTTATGTGTTGAAAATGGAATTAAGTACAGAACTTGTTCTTGAAATTGTAAGAAATGCAAAAGAGAAACTAGATGTTGAAGTTAAACCAGAGGCTTGTGAAGTGATATCGGATAAGCGTACGAAACAGTTGGAGCAGCAGGATATAATACGTGAATTACTATTCGGAAATAGAATGATAGTTGAGGAACAAGATAAGGAAAAGTTAGAAATATATGGCATTCAAATAGAGAATCCTAACTTCTGTGTAGTAACTTTTATGGTAGATAAAGCAGAAGATAAGCAACGAGATGTCAATATTATGCAATTTTTAAAAGAGATATTAGATGATGAATCCATTTATGCTACTTGGAGTGGATATGAAGAAATCAGTATTTTGTTTAACTTGCCCGAAAAACAGGAAGATGTCCTAATAGGTGAGGTGAAACGATGGATCCAGAGAGTTCAATTTACAATAAAACAATATCATAATCAAATTCCTACGTTTTATATGAGTGGTATCCAAAGGGGAACAAAGAATATGCCACAAGCGTATTTACAAGCTTACCAGACAAAGAGTACTCATAAATATGCGGGGAATGGGCAGATTATGTTGTATAATGAAATGATAGAGCATCGTGAAAAATTAGATTACCGCTTGTTTTCTGATTGTGTTCAAAATATAGAGACGGCGTTAGAAAAAAGCGATATACAATCATCTTATGAAATTCTAATGGAGTTAATCGGCACGGTGAAAGAATCTTCTTATGTGGAATTAGAGCATATTCGATACTTTACATCAACAGTTATAGCTATTTTTCACGCATACTTAAATCAAAATAATATATCAAGAGAAAGTTTTTGGGGAGAACACTATCAGCAGTATGATGTAATGCAGAATATGAATCGTAAAGCGGACTTTATAGCTTTTTTGTATGATATGCTTCAAAAAATACAAAATATGATAGAAGAGGATGATGGCAATCACATCGTGAAGCAGGTTAAGCGATATTTAAAGCAGAATTATGCAGAAGATATTAGTATGTCAGATATGGCAAGAGAGTTGGGGATAAGTGTTAATTATTTAAGTGCACTTTTTAAAAAAGTCACAGGAGAAACATTAAAGGATTATAGAATTTTCTTACGGATGGAGAAAGCGATGGATTTACTTAGAAATAGTAATGAACAAATTTCTAGTATAGCGCTTATTGTTGGGTACGATAATGAACAATATTTTAGTAGATTCTTCAAACAGAAAATAGGATGCACTCCTTCGCAGTATAGAAATGCGAGTCGAATTATTGAATAATAATATAAGAGTCGAGAAACAGATATAAGATGCATGTTTCTCGACTGTTTTTTATACGTGCGTAATAGAAGTTTTAAAGTGTTGGGAGTGAAAAAGTACAAAAATAGTAAAAATCAACAAAATCAATCATTGTAAAAGCTAGATGAAAGCAAGGGGATATAATTATTTGATGAAAAAAGTAAATAATGAAACAAATTAGTAAGTAGGTTTATTCCATTGTGACCAAACTGTGTATAAAATGTGTCTTAAGGATTTGGTGATTTAGATAAGATATAGGAAAGAGGGAGCTTATGAAACAAAGACAATGGAAAGAAAATGTAGCAGGGTATTTATTTATACTACCTTCATTAATAGGATTTTGTATATTTATGGTATATCCATTTATCAACTCTTTTTTGATTAGTTTTATGGACTGGGATAACTTTGGAGGATTTGCAGGATCTGAATTTATTGGATTGGAAAACTATAAAGAAACTCTAACAAATGATTACTTTAAGACAGGATTAACGAACAACTTGGGGATGTTATTTATAGCAGTACCGATTTTATTGATGATTTCGTTGATTATAGCAAATGTTATGAATACCAAGATTTTTGCAAGAGGAGCATTAAGAACAGCATATTTTTTACCATACATCACAACGGTAACTGCATCTTCAATGGTATTTGCGGCATTATTTCATGAAGAATATGGTCCTATAAATTCACTTATTAGGATGTTTGGGGTAGATAATCCGCCAGGATGGTTGAATGCAACAAAAACAGTTATGATTACAATTGGAATATTCTGGATATGGAGAATGATGGGTTATTGTATCATTATCTTTTTGTCAGGGTTACAAGGAATTTCACCTTCTTATTACGAAGCAGCTTCGATTGATGGAGCTAATACATGGCAGAAATTTAAGAGTATAACATTTCCACTCGTTTCACCTACCACGTTTTTCTTGGCTATAACAATGGGTATCTTCTCATTACAAATGATGGCTGAAGTTAAAGTAATGACGAGTGGTGGTCCGGGAAGTGCTTCATATACAATGGCATTACTTATTTATCGTGAAGCGTTTGAAAAATACAATATGGGATTTGCTTCAGCAATTGCAGTTATATTCTTTGGTATCATCCTAGTGATTACTTTGATTCAGTGGTACGGACAAAAGAAATGGGTTAATTATTAAGAGGGGGATGAGAATATGAACAATAAAGTAGCAGGAGAATCACGTAGACATCGTGAATTCATAAAAAAGTTAATTGTTACGATAATATTGGCGCTAGGTGCGATTGTCATGGTGATGCCAGTAGTGTGGATGTTATCTACATCGTTTAAATTAGAAACAGAAGTGTTTAGATTCCCAATAGAGTGGATTCCAGCGAATCCAACTATAGATAATTATATCAAGGCGTTTACACAATTTAATTACTCGTATTGGTATATGAATACAATTCGAAATGCAATTATCATAGTAGTTTCGACATTGATTGTATCTTCGTTATCAGGGTATGCATTTGCTAAGATTAATTTCAAATTCAAAAATGTTATATTTTTAATGTACATTGCAGCACTTATGATTCCACAGGAAGTACGTTTGATTCCGCAGTTTATCTTATATCGTACTTTAGGATTGACAAATACAATGTGGGCAGTAGTTTTACCTTGGATGTTATTTACAGGATTCTCAATATTTTTTATGAGACAAGCATTTATGGTAATTCCAGATGAATTAGTAGAAGCAGCAAAGATTGATGGGGCGGGAATTTTTAGAATATATTCACAGATTTGCTTGCCACTAGTTAAGACGTCATTAATCGCTTTAGGCGTTTTATCATTTACTTGGGGATGGAATGATTATACAGGACCTTTGGTATACATTTCAGATTCTAAGAAGCAAGTACTAAGTGTAGGTATTGCATCGTTTAGAGCACAGTATGCAACGAACTTTGCATTGCAGATGGCAGGAGCTACACTAGCACTAGTACCCGTAATAGTAGTTTACTTGATAGGGCAACGTTACTTCGTAGAAGGAATCGCTAGTTCAGGTATTAAAGGTTAATCTAATTTTATGAGATAATAGGGTCTCGTAAAGTAGAAATAAAAAATTTAAAGGAGAAGGTTATGAAGAAAAGAATTTTAGCAGCTATGATGTGTTCAGCGATGGTTGTTGGTAGTTTCGCAGGGTGTTCATCATCAACAGACACAGCAACAACAGAAGCAACAACAGAAGCAGCAACAGAAACAGCAACAGAAGCAACAACAGAAGCGTCGACAGAAGAAGTTTCATTTAGTGGAACATGTGTAATTGTAGGACATGGAGCAACACATAATACGGCATTTGGAGAAGCAATGGAAGTTTTACAAGCAATGGATAAATATGCAGATGTAACATTTGATATTGTTCCTTACGAAGAGCACGGTGAAACATACGAAGAAACAATGCCTATCCAAGTAATGGGTGGAGAGCAAATCGACATTGTTTATAATGGTAATCCAATCATGCAAGCTAGTTTTGCAGATGGTGGTATCACAATTCCTATGACAGAATATGTTGAGAAATACGGTCTTGACTTAGAAGAAACATATGGAGCATATGCAGATTTCGCTTATACTAATGGTGAAGTATATGGACTTCCAGGTGTTACGTCTTCTTGGGGATTATTCTACAACAAAGATTTATTTGATGCAGCAGGTGTTGAATACCCAGATTCAACAGTACCTATGACATGGACAGAGTATGCTGAATTATGTGCTCAGCTTACATCTGGTACAGGTGGAGACAAAATCTACGGTTCATTACATATTAACTGGCCAATGTACTGGTATGGTGAAGCTAATATGGCTATCGGTGGAGGAGAGAACTTCTACAAAGAAGATGGTTCATCTAACTTAGACGATCCTGCATTCTTGACAGCACTTACAAGAACATTAGAAATGCAAACAGTTGATAAATCTATTCCAACAGAAGCAGATGCAATCAGCATGGAATTACCTCCACAAGCATTCTTTAATGGTAACTATGCAATGCATCCAGCAGGAACATATTTCGTAGCAATGATCGCTGACGAAGAAACAAACCCACATGACTTTGAAATCGGTTTAGCTCCAATGCCAGTAGATGAAGGTACAGAGCATAAAAACTGGGGTATTGCTGGAACATACAGCATGACTCAAACAACAGCAGATAAAGATTTAGCGTTTAATGTAATCGTTGACTTAATTCGCGAAACAACTAAACTTACATCTTCAGAAGCATATGCTGATCAAACAGTTGCTCAAGATAACTTGTTCGTATCTGTAGCTGATGATTTGACAACAATGCATCCAGACTTAACAACAGAGCAACTTTCATATGTATTTAACGATCCAGATCAAATCTTCGTTAATGAAAAAATCACAGGTGAATCTGCAGCTGATTACCAAACAATCATGCAAGAAGAAGTTATCCTTTGTCTAGCAGGAGAGCAAGATCCAGAAACAGCATTAGCTAACGCAAAAGAGCGTATAGATGAAATGTTAGGTAAATAATTATATTGATAAGATAATTTGAAACATAGAGCTGCCACATCGTAGGGTGTGGCAGTTTTTAATATGATAGAGTATCTTAAGTATATTGGTTTGTATAATAGAGCGTGCTATAATATGAAGATATTATTTAGAATAAGGAAGGAAAATGGTTCATTATGAAACAGGAATACAATTACGATAATAAAATCTCTGCAATTGGAAGAAAGGCAGCAGATCTACTGATATTAAATATAATATTTGTTGTTACATGCATCCCGTTATTTACAATAGGTGCAGCAGTGACAGCGCTCTATGATGTGACACTCAAAATGGTGAAAGACAGAGAGTCTTACATTGTTAAATCATACTTCAAATCATTTAAAGCAAATTTTAAGAGGAGCACAGCACTTTGGCTTGTAATAGCCATTATATTTGGAGTGATACTGGGAGATCTTAAAATTATCAGTGTATTAGATAGCGATTTTTGGTTTGTGATACGGGCTCTTTTGATATCAATTTTCATTATTATATGGGTAATTGTTTCCTATATATTTCCATTACAGGCTAGATTTATTCTTACATGGAAGCAGACATGGAGAAATGCGATAGCTCTATCGATTAAACATTTGAAATGTACAATACCTATCGTAGTATTGAATAGCATCTATATACCAGCAGCATTTGTAGAAGGTGATTTGGCACTTTATGTATCAGCGATTTATTTGTTTGTAGGATTTGCATTTGTAGCTTATATTAATTCATTGCTCATTAATACTATTTTTGAACCATATTATCCCGAATAGATAGATAATTAGAGATGCGATTGTAGTGGGAAGTGAAACAGAAGAAAATTCTTGTCCGTAGAGCTTGTCAATTATCAAAAATGTTGTTAATATAGGGATTGTTTATTTGAAGAAATAGAAATTCGAAACTATATGACAGAAGAGATCGGCGTTAAGGGGATAAAATGGAAATTAGTATATT
>JAWXVA010000109.1:0-7987 GCA_044425815.1 Eubacteriales bacterium | reverse complement strand
ATTGTATCCGTAGCAGCAATTCACTTCGAACCACTTGGAATCTATCCAGGAAAAACAACAGCATTAGCAGATCTTCAAGAAGGCGCGTTAGTAGGAGTACCTAACGATACAACAAATGAAGCAAGAGCACTCTTATTATTAGAAGCACAAGGACTAATCACAATAGCAGAAGATGCAGGCCTAACAGCAACAGTTCTTGATATCATTGATAACCCATTGAATCTTGAAATCGTAGAAATTGAAGCAGCACAAATCGCACGTACACTTCCAGACTTAGACATCGCTTGCATCAATGGAAACTATGCATTAGAAGGTGGAGTAGACCTAAGTACAGCATTAGCAACAGAGGCTTCAGATTCATTATCAGCAGATACATTTGCTAACATCATTGCAGCAAAAGAAGGAACAGAAAATGATGAGAAAATCCAAGCATTAGTAGAAGCAGTAATGAGTGAGGAAGTAAGAACATTTATTGAAGAAACATATTCAGGAGCAGTAGTACCTGTATTTTAAGTAATGATTCAGCCACGGTTGTATCTAGGGGCATACTAGTAATATAAGCTTGGCTCAATATGTCCGTAAGATGCTTGCATAGTCATAAAGAACCACTAAAGCCTGTAATTCTCTTGTTTCGCTTATTAACAAGCTCAAGCAAAACTCGTGCTGAACTACGCACTCAAACAGTTGCTTATCGCTTGTAGCTAGAAACAAGAGAATGACAGGCTTTTTAACGTGAATTGTTCTTTATGACTATGCAAGCGTCTTACTACATTTTGGCTCATCCACATTACTACTTGTATTCCACCATAAATAAATTGGCTTCACGAGCGAGTTGTAATCTGCGACATCGCTTCATGAAGCCAATTGTATTGATAACGTGCTTACGCAAGGTTCGTAAGTGTTGATATCTGAAAACGCATATTCCACTACCGGTGACAATCCACGTTAAGAAGTTACAATACTACTTACAACTAATTGTGAGCGGCAAGCAACTGTTTGAACGCGTAGCGTGAGTTTTGCGTGAGCGAACATATAGATGTTGCAAGTAGTATTGTAGCTTTAGTGGTCACAGATATTGGAATATGCGTTTTCAGATTTAATTACATGTATGAATCATGCGTAAGCCCCTAGATACAACCGTGGCTGAATAGTAATTTAACATAAACATGATTTCTTTTTAGAGCGAAATGATTTATAATAGTAGGAATTAGGAAAGTGAGGAATCAGTATGAAATATTTATCGTTTGCCATTCCAAGTTATAATTCGGAAGCTTATTTGAAGAATGCAGTACAGAGTATTTTGGTAGGTGGAGAAGATGTTGAAATAATTATTGTAAATGATGGTTCGAAAGATAAAACTTCTAAAATAGCACATAAATTAGCGGATAAATACCCAACGATTGTGAAAGTGATAGATCAAGAAAATGGTGGACATGGTTCGGCAGTGAATACAGGGTTAGCAAATGCAACAGGGCGATATTTCAAAGTAGTAGACAGTGATGATTGGGTGGATAAAGACTCGTTGCTTAAGATACTTGAAACGTTAAAAACATTTGAGGAGAATCAAACACAAGTAGATATGTTGATATCTAACTATGTGTATGAGAAGGTAGGAGCGAAGAAGAAAAAAGTAGTGAAATATACGAATGTATTACCGCAGGAAGAAATATTTACGTGGGAGCAAGTTGGTAGATTTCATGTGGATCAATATATTCTTATGCACTCGGTAATTTACAGAACAGATTTACTGCAGTTATGTCAGTTGACCTTGCCTAAGCATACTTTTTATGTAGATAACATCTATGTGTATTACCCATTACCACATGTAAGGGATATCTATTATATCGATACAGATTTTTATAGATATTATATAGGGCGAGAGGATCAATCTGTAAATGAGAAAAATATGATAGCTAGAGTAGATCAGCAGTTATTCGTGACAAAAACAATGATTGATATGTATCAGATGAAACGGATTATGCCAAAACGTTTACGTGATTATATGGTGAATTATTTGGCTATCATGATGACAGTGTCATCCATATTACTGATTCGTTCAAAAACAAAAGAAAACCTCAAGAAAAAAGAGGAATTGTGGATGTACCTTCGCAAGAAAGATATGAAGACTTTTGTGAAGATAAGATATGGAATCTTAGGGCAGACGATGAATTTACCAGGAAACTCTGGGAGAAAGATATCTTCACTTGTATATATGATATCTAGAAGGATTATAGGATTTAACTAAGTAAATGAGAAACGTTTTAATGTGAAGAAAAGAGGCCATATGTATAGACGAGTAATAGAGGCTATTCAAAAGAGTGAATTTCAAGCATATTTAGTATTAAATGAAGCGAATCGTAATTATTTGTGTTGTAAAGGAAATTATTTTTTGCCTGGAGTTATGTTGATTACAGAAGAAATGGTGTATTTAGCGACACCTTCTAGAAATATTAATTATTTTAAAGAAATATATAGTGAGTATACGGTTTTAGCAGGAGGATTGGATGAGATTGCTATGCTAAATAAAGAGCTTGGCATTGCGAAATTAGGCTATGAGTCCACAACCATTGCAAAAGTAGAATTTGATAAAATTACGCAGTTGTTTGGTGAAATTGAGTATGTTGAAGGTCCACAGTTTATAGAAGATATTCGTATGATTAAGACACCAGAAGAGATAGAATTATTGCAGCAAGCGGCAACGTTGTCAGATGAAGCATATGAAAAGTTTCTAAATCATTTACGAGTAGGATTGACCGAGAAACAAGCAAGAGCGAGATTTGACAGTATATTGATGGGATTAGGAGCGGATGAATTTAGTTTTCCTACATTATTATCTTCTGGAACGAGAGCATTTATGCCACACTCAGCACCAACAGACAAGATAATTGAAACAGGGGATTTGGTTCTTATGGATTTTGGAATTGTTCTAAATGGTTATTGTTCAGATACGACGAGAACTGTTGTTATGGGGCAAGCTAGTCATCGCCAAAAAGAGCTGTATAATTTAGTACTCAAATCACAAATAAATGCCTTGGATAATATACGAGCAGGGATGACGTGTCGAGAGGCGGATGCACTTGCGAGAAATATCATAACAGCAGAGATAGAAAAAGGATGCTTTGACTATGGCTTAGGACATGGGATTGGAATGATAGTACATGAAAAACCAAGATTTCATCCGAATAGTGACTATATAATTTCTGCCAATAGCGCCATGTCTGTAGAGCCAGGAATCTATATCGAAGGATGGGGCGGCATTCGAATAGAAGATATTTTAATTGTACAAGAAGATAAAGGTGGGCGAAATTTAACAAAAGCTCCAAAACAAACATTGTTGGAGATATAAAGCAGTTTATTATTACAAATGAAATAAAATGTTGTATACTAAGTAAGAGATAGCTAGATGTTATATAGTAGTAGAAGGAATAAGGTGACAGTATGAAATTTACGAAAATGCAAGGATTAGGCAATGATTATGTGTATGTAAATGGGTTTATAGAGAAGATAGATGATCCAGCGAAAGTGGCGATTCAAGTAAGTGATAGACATTTTGGGATTGGGGCAGATGGTTTGATTTGCATTAATCCATCAGAAGTAGCAGACTTTGAGATGGCTATGTATAATGCCGATGGCTCACATGGAGAGATGTGCGGCAATGGAATACGCTGTGTAGGAAAATATGTATACGATAAAGGATTGACGGATAAGCAATCTGTTTCAATTGAGACGCTAGGTGGAATAAAGTATCTTGATTTCACCGTGGTGGATGGGAAAGTAGAGTCGGTAAAGGTAGATATGGGAAGCCCAGAGTTGGTGCCTATGAATATTCCAGTAGTAGCGGAAGGAAATACGTGCGTAGCACAACCGATTCTTGTAAATGACCAGACATATCACATGACTTGTGTGTCAATGGGCAATCCACATGCGGTCATTTATCTAGAACAAGCATCGTGGTTAGGCGACTTAAGAGAGATAGAACTAGAGAAGATAGGACCATGTTTTGAGAACCATGAGAGATTTCCAAATAGAATCAATACAGAATTTGTTCGAGTGATTGATAGAGCTACAGTAGAGATGCGTGTATGGGAGCGCGGTTCAGGCGAAACTCTTGCTTGCGGAACAGGAGCGTGTGCTGTAGCAGTGTCTAGTATATTAAATGGATATACAGATAATAAGGTGAAGATACAGTTATTAGGTGGAGTCTTGGAAATCGAATGGGATAGAGAAGCAAATAAAATCTACATGACAGGTCCAGCAAAAATCGTATTTGACGGTGAGATAGAATTGTATTAGAATAATACATGCAAATAAAGGAGAAGATTATGTTTAAAATTAATGAAGATTATTTGAAATTACCAGGTAGCTATTTATTTTCAACCATAGCGAAGAAAGTAAATGCGTACACAGAAGCAAATCCTGATAAGACCATTGTTCGTTTAGGAATTGGTGATGTAACACAACCAATAGCACCAGCTATTATTACTTCACTTCATAGTGCGGTAGATGAGATGGCAGATGGAGCAACTTTTAGAGGGTATGCACCAGATTTAGGATATGAATTCTTAAGAAGCGCAATCGTGAAGAATGACTACATTGCAAGAGGATGCGATATTGCAGCAGATGAAATCTTCGTATCGGACGGAGCAAAATGTGACTCGGGTAACATCCAAGAAATCTTCGCAAAAGACAATAAGATTGCAGTATGCGACCCAGTGTATCCAGTATATGTGGACACGAACGTAATGGCTGGACGTACAGGAACATACGATTCTGCGAAAGAAACATGGAGCGATGTAATCTACATGCCTTGTACAGCAGAGAATAACTTTGCACCAGAATTACCAAAAGAAGAGCCAGATCTTATTTATTTATGCTTCCCTAACAATCCAACAGGTTCTACCATTACAAAAGATGAATTACAAAAATGGGTAGATTATGCAAATAAAGTTGGAGCAGTGATTATTTATGATGCAGCATATGAAGCATATATTTCACAAGAGAACGTGCCTCATTCTATCTACGAATGTGAAGGAGCAAGAACGTGTGCAATCGAGCTTAGAAGTTTCTCTAAGAACGCTGGATTCACAGGAGTTCGCCTTGGATTTACAGTAATTCCAAAAGATATCAAGTGTGGAGATGTGATGTTACATTCCCTATGGGCAAGACGTCATGGTACGAAATACAACGGAGCGCCTTATATTATCCAACGCGCAGGAGAAACAGTATACTCTGACGCAGGGAAAGAACAATTAAAAGCACAAGTAGCATATTACATGAACAATGCAACAACAATTTACAATGGATTAAAAGACCTTGGATACACAGTATCTGGTGGGGTAGATGCACCATACATTTGGTTACAAACACCAACAGGAACGACTTCATGGGAATTCTTTGATCAGTTATTAAATAATGCAGGTGTGGTAGGAACGCCAGGATCAGGATTTGGACCAAGCGGAGAAGGATACTTCAGACTTACAGCATTTGGAACATACGAGAATACAGTGGAAGCACTAAGAAGAATAAAAGAAATGTAAGAGTTGAAACAATTAAAAAGATATTGCATTAGATTAAGATTTGATGCAATATCTTTTTTATATAGCATTTGCTTTGAATAAGCCTAAAAAATGTGATAGTATTAGGATAATAGTAGTAAAGATAAGGAGCATTTCTATGAAGAAACAAATAGCAAAAAAATTGTCATTATTTGTGCTAGCGATACTAATTGTATTGGTAATTGTCAATGGAATTTTTCAAGGGATTGAAGTTACAAATAGCATACAAGAGAGCTCCTTATCTACAATTGAACAGATTGAAGATATTCTCATTCGTAATGATCGAAGCTTAGAAACCCTGACTGATTCGCTCAAAGATGAGTATATCATAAAAGCTCAGACAGCGGCGTACATTATAGAAAATGTAGAGCTTAATACAACAGAGGAATATCAACAACTGGCCGAACTTATCAATGTAGATGAGATTCATATTTTTAATACAGAAGGAATGATATATCAAGGATCTGAAGAGAAATATTTTGGGTATGATTTTAGCTCTGGAGAGCAAATGGCATTTTTCCTTCCGCTGTTAGAAGATAAGTCTTTAACCTTGTGTCAAGACATTACACCGAATACGGCAGAAGAGAAGTTAATGATGTATATTGCAACATGGACTGATGATGGAAATAATATCGTGCAAATAGGACTAGAACCTGAGAGAATCCTCGAAGAACAAAGCCAGAATGAGTTGTCATATATTTTTGCAAATATGCCGACAAGTGAAGATACTATTCTTTTTGCAATAGATATGACAAGTGGAATTGTGCAAGGTGCGAGTGATACGAAATACTTGGAAAAAAATATAGAAGTACTCGGACTGGAATTGAAAAATATAGATACTAGTGGTTCTATATTTAAGGCACAAATCCAAGGTCAGAATTATATGTGCGTATTTCAAATAGTGGATAATGTTATTGTAGGAGTTGCAGTAAATAATGCCACTATGTTTCAAGAAGTTGTAGATTATACATTGTTATTAAACTTCTACTGCGTTATTGCAAGTATTGTAATTTTATTTGCGCTACTGCAAATTATTGAAGTGACGATATTACGCAATTTTGATCGCCTAATTGCTAAAGTAGATCAGATTGCTAGTGGAAATCTTGATACAAGAGTGGATATCAAGGCTTCTCCAGAATTTAGTAATCTAAGTGAACAATTAAATGTTATGGTTTCTAGTCTCCTAGATACAACGGATAAAATTTCCCAAGTGTTAGATCATGTAGATACCAAAATGGCTATTTATGAATATAAGAAAGATATGAAAAGGGTATTTGCAACAAGTAAAATGGGAGAATTATTACAAATCAGTACGGATGAACTAGATAATTTGTTAGCAGATAAAGATTTATTTGAAAAGAAAATACAAGCAATCAAGAAAGGGAAAGTAGAAGGAGATACCATTTATCACTATCAAAATGGTACGTTCTTAAGTATTGAAACGCTTTCTAATAATGATGGAGAATATGGTTTGATCATCGATGTGACGAATGCAATACAAGAAAAAAATAACTTGCAACATGAGCGAGATTACGATGTGATGACAGAACTATTGAATCGACGCGGTTTTTATAGAGAAGTAGAACAATTGTTTGAAAATCCAGATAAGATGAAAGAATCTATGTTTCTTGCACTTGATATGGATAATCTTAAGACCATCAATGATGTTCATGGTCATGATGTGGGAGATATGGCAATTAAATACTGTGCTACTATTATGAAACAAATCAAAATATCCAATAAGATACTGTGTAGGCTTGGTGGGGATGAATTTATACTTCTCATTTATGGAGAAGAGAAACGAGATGACTTAATGCAGTACATTGAGGAATTTACTAGAAGTTTTGAGAATGCATCCTTTCAAGTGAAAGGAGAGGATATAGCAGTGGAAATGAGCGGTGGCTATGTGATGACCTCGGAGTATGTAGAGGACTATACAGTGCTAATGAAGTATGCAGATCAGGCGCTCTACACAGCGAAGCGTAATGGACGAAGTAGGCTTGTTCATTATGAAGAAAGGGATACTTATTTATAATAGTAAGAATGTATAATATATAGAGAGTATTAATGGGTTGCAAAATCAACTGAGTATAATCAGATGGTTTTACAACCCATTTTTTAAATTAAGATACCAAATAAGATTCATTTTTTCAATACCAGAAATTAATATCTGGCTTCAGATGTAACCTGTACACCTAGTTTTTGTAGCACTTGTAAGTCTACGGACTCTGGCATGGTGGTGGTATGTAATTGACATCCAGATAATTTAGGCAATTGATCTAATGCTGATTTTGCAGCAGTATCTGTAGCAGCGCTGATAGAAAGTGCAATAAGAGTTTCATCTACTAATAATTCAGCAGTACTACTTCCAAGATATCCAGTCTTGAGGGCCTGTATCGGTGAAATCGCATCTGGTGAAATAATGTCTGTAG
>JAWXVA010000108.1:0-8025 GCA_044425815.1 Eubacteriales bacterium | reverse complement strand
AAAAATTATGAAAACATTTATTGAGGAATATGGAGTAATTATAGTAGCATCAATCGCAATTCTAGCATTAGTAGGAATAGCATCAGGGACATCGGAGATATTAGCGACAGAAATTGAAAATGTAATTGCAAGTTTTACGGCTCAAGCAGGAACAATATAGCATTTATAACAAGTGGATAAGAGGGGGATATTTGATGAAAATTAAATTTAACAATGAGTACTTCGGGGTATTGAAAGAATTTATTGAAGATGCAAATGTTACAGATATTAACTATGATGGTACGTTTGTATGGATTGATGATTTAATGAAAGGGAAGTATTTATCGGATGTGGTTTTGTCTAAAACATTTATTCAACAGCTCTGTACAAGAATAGCAAATGTAGTGAGTTGTAATTTTAATAAATCAGATCCAATACTAGAGGCTGAAACGGATACTCTTAGAATTTCTATCATACATGAAAGTGTAGCCAATAACGGAACAGCTATCTCGATTAGAAAGACGCCTACATCGTGTAGGCTAACACGAGAATTGATAAAAGATACACAATATTGTAGTGATGAGGTTTTAGATTTTTTAGTGGCTTGTATAAAAGGGCATTTAAATATAGTGTTTTGTGGATTGCCTGGTAGTGGAAAAACAGAATTACTTAAATATTTAACCCGATATATACCAAAAGAAGAAAAAGTGATGACGATAGAGGATAATCTAGAAATTCACTATGCTCAGATTAATCCGACACATCACTGTGTTGAATTGAAAGTAGATGAAGAGGTACTCCCTCATAAAACAGCAATTAAAGTGTCATTAAGGCAAAATACAGAATGGATATTACTATCAGAAGCGCGCTCGGTAGAAGTGCAACAGTTGGTAGAGTCTTTTTCTACAGGCTTACATGGTCTCACGACATTGCATACTGATGATGTGCGTAAGATCCCAGATCGTATACTCAATATGATACAAGATTCTTATTCTGCAAATCGGTTGGAAAATGATATTTATACTTTTGTTAATGTAGGAGTCTTAATAAGAAAGACGCTAGTCGGAGGTCAAATCAGGAGATATATAGATCAAGTGTGCATTTTTGATAGGGATAATCAACTGAATACTTGTACGATGGTAGTAGATGAAGGGAAAATGCTTGCATGCAAAATCCCTAATAATATAGAACGGAAATTAAAGCTATATCAAGTAGAATTGAAAGGAAGTGAAGTCGTTGTTTAAATATATTAATCCGAAAAACTTGCAAAAAGAAATAGAATTTTATGGTTATCAATATTCACTATATAAGCATATAATGATCACATTTGTTGTGATAGCTGTGCAAATAGGATTGGCTTATATACTTGGGCTGACACGTTATCAGATTTCGTTATTAATTTTTATAATATTATGCATATTACCTCGTTTGGTTTTAAACATGTATATCAACATGTTTGAACAAAAAAAGTTTATGGAGCTAAGCAGTTATATGGAACAGATGCTTTATTCGTTTAAAAGAAAAAGTAAGATATTAACTGCATTAGAAGACACAAAAACACTGTTCCCAGAAGGATTGATGGGGGACAGAATAGGGAAAGCATTACATTATATTGAATATTCATATAGTGAAGGGGATATTTATAAAGAGGCCTTAGAGATTATAGAAGAGGAATACGATTGTGATATTTTATGTAGGATACATGATTTCATGATGAATGTTGAGAAAACAGGCGGTAACTACGAAATGTCACTGGATATTTTAATTACGGATCGGAATAAATGGGTATCGCGTATAGCATTAGCCCGAAAAGAAATCCAAGTGATTAAGAGAAATGTAACCATTGCTATATTGCTGTCACTCCTTATTATTACAGGTACAGTTTTAATGGTACCTACAGAATTTGTAGACATAAAAACTAATGTAGTGTCACAGATTTCAAGTATGGTAACCATCATCGTTAATTTAGCATTATGGACATATGTACAGTGTAAGTTTTCAAAAAGTTGGTTACGAATGGATGCTAGAATAAGAGAAAAAGAAATTGAGAAATATTATATTCGAATAACAAGTCCCAGTAGTGAACGGAGAGTTCATAGGATAGTGAAGATATTAGTAATAGCAGGTATTTGTTGTTATATAGGGTATACAACTCAAAATATGATATGTCTTTGCATCTGTGTATGCTTTGGAATAATATTACTGACACAACATCAACGGAGTTATAAAACATACAAAAATAGGTTGCGTCGAGAAGTAGAAAAGGTATTTCCCGATTGGTTATTGGGATTATCATTATCTATGCAAACAGAAAATGTTCAAGTTGCAATTAATCAAAGTATAGAGAAAGCACCGCTTGTATTGCGGCAAGAGTTAATTGTACTAGGAGAAAAATTAGAAAAACATCCTACCGCAATTATGCCATATCTCGAGTTTTATAGGACGTTAGAAATCCCTGACGTTCAATCTGCTATGCGTATGCTCTATTCTATGGGACAGAATGGGACGGAAGAAATGGCGCGTCAAATACAGACTTTGATACAACGCAATACAGAACTTCAGGATCATAGTGAAAAGTTGAAAGTGGCAGATTATTTATCGGGAATGGGTTTTTGTGTAGTTATGCCAATGTTGTTTGGATGTGGGAAAATGATGGCGGATATGATGGTGTTAATGCTAGGAATTCTTACGACAGCACAAGGATTTTATTAGGAGGGATAGAAGATGAAACAAGCGGTAGCAGGATTCGGTCTATGTATGATTTTGTTGCTTACAGTGTGTTCGGTGATGGCGCTAGAAAAGGATAGTATAGAGCTGCAGGATTTAGAAAAATCAGTGGAAGTTGCGATATATCAATCGTTAGAGGAGGGTATGAGTTTACGAGAAGATCCAGGTATGTTATTTGAAAAAAATTTGAAGAAGATGCTAGATGAAGAGAGTCTAGACATATCAATTTTAGCGTCGGATTATGATGAAGGTATTTTAAGTGTATTTGTGACGAAAGAATATTTGAATTTTGGACATGAGAGAAGCGTTGATATTGGACGGACAGTTATATATGAAAGAGAGGTATAGATGAGATTTTTGGTGGAAGAACTTGGGAGTGTGATAATTACTGCTTTATTATTTATTGGGGTAATAGAAGGAATGTATGAAATATTTCGAACGATAGCAAGTGGAGGATTCTAAAGAAATCGATATAAGGAAAAGGGAGGTATAAATCATGCGGGTATTGATGGAAGAGCAAGGTGCATTGATTATTAGTGCAATCATTGGAAGTGGATTGATTGTAGTAGGAAGTCAGTTATTTCAGAAACTACAACCGTTAATAGAGGTGTTTTTATTCAGTATTATGTAGCGGATTTGTAGTGTGATATAAAGGGGAATATATGAAGGCAATAATAGAAGAATATGGAAAAATATTGATGTGCACGATAATCGGTCTTACTGTTTTAGGAATCTTAATTACAGGTATTAAATCTTGGTATAGTACAAGTTATCCTGGAATAACTCAAGAAAGTGGTCTAGATGTGGCGATTAACATTTTAGAACCAGTAATTATTGTGGAACCAATAGAGATAGAGCTAGAAGAGATGTATACAGAAATAGATTATACTAAATTTGTAACAGCATATGCAGATAGTAGTCTAATAGAGGAAATAGAAGTGACAGTAATAGGTGCAGACGAAATAGATACTGTACAAAAAGGAATATATCAAATTATCTATGAAGCAACAAACAGTAATGGGTATTCTTTTGTGAAAAGGGTACCAGTGCTGATTTATTAAAATAAAGGAGGATAGAAATGAAAATAGTAATAGAAACATTTGTTACGGTAGTATTTCTAACTATTATGGTTCTTATAGCATCACAACTTATTGGGACGGAGATACAAATCAGTACAGCGAAAGAGTTTCACGCTAATGTAGTACAGCTACTTGAAGAAAGTGATTTTAATACCACTATCATAGAAACGTGTACTACAAAAGCACAAGAACTAGGTTATGAATTAGATATTGTAGTGCAGAAGGAATCAAAACTGCAATGCGCATCTTGTAATACCCAATGGAACTTGGGTGAAGGAACAATCTGCCCTACCTGTAGTAGCAGCAATATTATAACAAATTACGTATGCCACGAAGGAGCGGTAGACATGCGTTATGTTGTATCCCTGCCACTATTGGGGATTGAAAAAACAGGAAGTTTTGAATCCTATGCACGGTAAAGCGTTTATCAACTAGATTATTTGCGATATGCAAAATTTGGAAGACCATCTTTCATTGGTACAACCACAGTTCCTTGAACGAGTGACGAGGCATATGCAATAAATTCGTCTGAAATATCGGAACCATTATTAGTAATCCAATCAAGTGGAACACCTTTTTCTTGATTACAAATAAGTGTGACGTCCTCCGTTTTACATGTGATTTTATATGGTGCGGTTTCAGTGCGTTGGAAACTAATCATTTTACCGGTTTCACCAGAAAGAGCAGCGATAACTCCATAAGAACCAGCAAACATCGATTCGTTTAGGTCAGTGTCAGATAAACAAGCAGAAGAGCAACGTTGGCTTACATTTAGTTCAACAGAACGCACTTTAACACCGAGTTTTTCTTTGACAAGATTTTCTAGATATTTTCCAGAACCAGCAAGCATTTTGTGTCCAAAATTATCTACAGCTACATCACTAGCAAGTTCACAAATAAAAGTACCATTTCCATCGTTGATACCTTCGGAAACACAGATTACTAGATTTGGAGTACTTTCTAAGGCTGTTTCTACTTTTGAGATAAACTCATCTTGATTAAATGCAACCTCTGGTAGATAAATCATAATTGGATTGTCGCCTTTGAACTTTCGTGCCAATACAGATGCAGCAGTTAACCAACCAGCATGTCGTCCCATAATTTCTACAATGGTAACAGATTTTTTGTTGTCATATACAGATGCATCAATCGATATCTCTCGAACGGTCGTTGCAACATATTTAGCTGCACTTCCAAATCCAGGAGTGTGATCTGTATGCACTAAGTCATTATCAATTGTTTTTGGAACGCCAATAAAACGAATATCACTTCCGATTTGCGCGGCACGTTGGGATAATTTGCTTACAGTATCCATAGAATCATTGCCTCCTATATAAAAGAAATAGCCAATGTTATAATCAGCGAATTTTTTAAAGAGAAGGTCGTATACATTATCTGTTAAATCTTCGGGTAATTTGTATCTGCAAGAACCTAGATAGGAACCTGGTGTTGTTTTGATTAATTCAAACTCCTCAGAATTATAGATGGGATTCATATCAAGAACCTGTCCATTTAAGAACCCTTCAATACCATTTACCATACCGAATACATACTCAATACTATCCATGTGGTCATAAGCTTCAGATATTACTCCGTACAAACTACCATTAATTACAGCGGTAGGTCCACCTGATTGACCAACAATAACATTTTTTCTCATAACATTATCCTCCTAAATATCTTATTATCTTATAACTATAACGAAAAAAAGTTCTTTTTACAACAAATAATGAATAAATAATGGAGAGTGTAAAATGAAGGGTTTTGAGAATTGAAATTATGAGGAGAAATAGTGAGAAATTTGAAAATGTTCTGAATTTAGCATTGGATGCTACAGAAGCAGAACGTGAGAAATCAAGGGATTTAAATATAGGATATAATCCGATGGATAAAACATGGGAAGTAATTATTAAATATTCAGGAGATTCAATAGAGTTAGATTCCCGTTACGAGGTGACAACACTTCTTAATGAATATTCTATTATTAAAGCTACTGCAGAAGATATCGAGCTTTTAGCAGAAAATATTCTTGTAGAGTATATAGAAAAACCCAAAAAGCTTTTTTTTGAACGTAGTGTAGGGATGGCGGTATCGGATATTCAAATTGTGAAAAATCAGCCATTTGAATTATCAGGAGAAGGAGTGATTGTAGGAATATTGGATTCTGGAATTGATTATGAGAATGCAGAATTTCTTAATCTAGATGGGACAACACGATTACTTGAAATATGGGATCAAACTCAAATCGGTAGTCCCCCGAAAGGTTATACACAGGGTGCATTATTTACAAAAGAAGCGATTAATGAAAGTATGCAGAAAGAATCAAGTACGAAAACAGATGAAAAGCTTACGAGTGATACGTCAAGGCATGGAACAGAAGTTGCTACAATAGTTGCTGGGAATGGAGGAGTTGCTCATGGGTCTGATATTATAGCAGTAAAACTAGGTATCCCTATAGCAGGAGGGTTTCCTAGAACTACAGAATTAATGCAGGGATTAGATTATCTTATAAACGCGGCTTTCCGATATCAAAAACCACTAGCGGTTAATATTAGTTTTGGAAATACATATGGTTCACATGATGGAAATGGATTATTGGAAAGATATATTGATGATGTATCTAACTATTGGAAAAGTAGTATTTGTGTGGGGATGGGAAATGAAGGAAGTGCATCAGGGCATGCTACAGGTGCGGTTCAAATGAATCGGATAGAAGTGGTTGAAATTGCGGTAGATAGAAGGCAACTATCGTTTGATTTGCAGATATGGAAGCACTATGAAGATGAAGTGACTATAGCTATAATCGGACCTACAGGTATGAGATCTGAACTGAAGGAAAACGATAGAGGCACACAACGATATCAAATAGGAAAAACAGAGATTCTTTTGTACTATGGAACGCCTAGCCCTTATAGTGTGCGCCAAGAAATATATATCGAATTTTTACCGTTAGAAAGTTTTGTTGATTCTGGCATATGGAAAATAGAATTACAACCACAAAAAATAGTTACTGGGAAATATGATATGTGGCTACCAAGTTATGGAAGCCTTAATCAAGGGACACAGTTTTTGATTGCTTCCACAGTGAACACAATTACAGTACCAGCAACTGCGTCTAGAGTGATTTCTGTAGGCGCATATGATGCAAGAACTTTAACGTTTGCAGATTTTTCAGGAAGAGGTGGCAGTAATAATTTGCGTCTAATTAAGCCAGATGTAGTGGCACCGGGAGTACGTGTTCAGACAACTACTGTAGGGGGCGACATAGTTATAGTTTCTGGGACTTCTTATGCGACTCCATTTGTAACAGGGTCTGCAGCATTGCTTATGGAGTGGGGGATAGTAAAAGGAAATGACCGTTATTTATATGGAGAGAAATTAAAAGCAGCGTTGCGGAAAGGTGCAGATTCGCTATTGGGATTTTCCGAATATCCAAATCAAGCTGTAGGGTATGGGAAGCTGGATTTGTTCAATACATTTGAGAATATTAGAAGGTTGTAAGAGTGGGGTGTCTGCGGTTGTGGGCACCTTTATTTGTGGCGTCTTATTTTAATCTTAAGTGATTGTTATTGGGGAAGGTATATGCTAAACTTTCCGTATATAAGAAATATTCTAATTTCATTTCAGTTATATCAGTGATTATGTCAATCATGAATTCAAAATTAGGTTAGTAATAGTGTATCAACAAGAGAGGACGTGTTTATTTGCAAAGAAATATAAATATTATTGAGGATTTAGAAGGGAATAAAATTGTGGTAATACATGATGTGATTTTCAGAGGGAGGAAGTCTATAGATTGGCAAGAAGTTAAAAATTATTTAGAAAAATATGTGGGAGAATTCTATGAGGTTCTTGATACGTAAGATATAATTTATATAGGTAAGGATTTGCCAAATGAATATACAGGTTCCAAGTATACATATAAATTAAGAGGTGCGAATATTCATGCTAAAGCGAATGCAGTACAAGGAATTCTAGAGTTAATTCAAATCGCTAAGGGAAAATATTTTAGAGATAACAAGGGAGAGAAACATAGATGGGATGCGTTCTATGGATGGTATCGGTTTGATTCAAGATTTGCTCTGCCAGTATTTAGTGAAGCTGGTGATATTAAGCATTATAATGTGTTTCATGCATCGCTTTTAATACGTCATGATAAGAATGGAAAATTGTACTTATATGATATTATAGACATAAAAAAAGAAACAAGCACCCCGTTGGAATCATAAGATTTTACTTG
>JAWXVA010000107.1:0-8034 GCA_044425815.1 Eubacteriales bacterium | reverse complement strand
TACGTTGAAAGATGGAGTAGAATTCCATAATGGTGCTATTCTAACAACAGAAGATGTTAAGTTTTCTCTTGAACGTCAACAAGAATCAGCTAAAGTTGGTCATTTGGTAAGTATGATTGAAAGTATTACTATCATTGACGATTTAACATTTGAAATAAAAGTGTCTTCGCCAACGAACACGCTTATTTCTTCTTTGGCACATTCATCTACAGCAATTTATAATAAAGCATACGTAGAAGAAATAGAAGGATCTGGAGAATCTATTTCAGATTATCCAATGGGAACAGGACAATACACATTTGTAGAATGGGTACCAGGAGCTTCATTTACATTAGCAAAATTTGATAATTATTTTGATGAAGATCGTGCAGCTCAAAATGATGGATTAGAATTTGTTGTTATTACAGAAGAAACAGCTAGAACCATTGCTTTGGAAAATGGAGAAATTGATATACTTATGGCAGTTCCAACTACAGATGCTGAACGTATCCGCGAAAGTGAAGATTTAGAATTAGTAGAATTCACATCAACTCGTTTTGAATATTTCGCGTTTAATCAGACAGTAGAACCATTTGATAATTTGTTAGTAAGACAAGCATTTAACTATGCGATTAATAAAGATGACGTTTTAACAGCTATGGTTGATGGTGAAGGAGTTGTAAGTAATACATATTTTAGTTCAGCAGCTATTGGATATCAAGAGGTAGAAACGGAATATTATTATGATCCAGATAAAGCGATAGAGTTATTAGAGGAAGCTGGCTATGGAGATGGGTTCTCATTTACATGTTATATCGCTGGGGATACTAGAGAACGTGCAGCTACAGTTATTCAAGCAAACTTAGCAGCTATCGGAGTTACTATGAATGTAGAAATGATGGAATCAGCTACATTTTACGAAAAAACAGGTTTGGGCGATCATGATGCATGCTTAAGTGGATGGATTGCAAACGCTGAACCAGATAACACTTATAGACCTTTATTCCTAAGTACTAATGCGGGAGCAGGTGGTAACCTTGCATTCTACGAAAACGAAGTAGTAGATAATCTAATTAATGAAGCAGCGTACAATCCAGATGAAACAGTAATTGCAGAATCGCAAGCAGAAATTTTGAAAATTCTTGATGAAGATGCTGTATGGGTACCATTAAACGAATGGAGTGGAATGGTAGCGATGGATGCTGACTTACAAGGATTTACAGCTTCTTCAATTAGTAATGAGCGTTTTGAAAGTTTACACTATTAAAAAATAATATTGTTGAAAAGCTGAAAAGAGGGTAATTATGAATATACAGGTAGATATGGATTATTTAGTTCAGTGCTTTTATGATTTGGTACATACTCCAAGTCCAGTTAGTTATGATGAAATGATTAAGCCATTAGTAGAGAAATATGCGGCGGATTTAGGTTATGAAGTAACATATGACAGAAAAAGAACAGCATATATCACAATGGATGGGGAAGATAATAGTAAAACTGTTTTAATAGGAGCTCACTTAGATACGATAGGTATGGTTGTTCGTTCAGTTGATGATGATGGGAAAATACGTATAAGAAATCTTAGTGGTGTGTTACATACTAGCTGGGAAGGTGAGACAGTAACCATTCATACACGTGATGGGAGAAAGTATACAGGTCTTCATACGTGCCAATCACATTCAATTCATGTTTTTGACGATGTTAAAACCTTAGAACGTAATGAAGATACGATGATGATTCTTCTAGATGAACCTGTTAAATCGAAGGCGGATGTTAAAGCACTAGGGATTCAAAATGGGGATATAATATCAGTTGATCCGCATTATAGCAAAACTGAAAACGGCTATATAAAATCGCGCTATATAGATGATAAAGCTGGTGTGGCTTCTATCTTTACAATGTTAAAATATCTAAAAGATAATAACCTCAAACCGAAATATCGTACTTTGTTAGGTTTTTCATATTACGAAGAAATAGGGCATGGTGGAGCATATCTACCAAAAGAAGTTGAAGAATTTGTTTCTATTGACATTGGATTGATTGGTCCTGATTACGATGCGGATGAATTCCAAGTTGGAATTTGTAGCAAGGATTTTTATTCTCCATATGATCGAGAACTTACCAGTCGAATTATAGAACAAGCTAAAAAAGCAAATTGTGACTATGCATTAGACGTATTTTATCGCTATGGATCAGATGCGAGTGTAGCACTTAAGGCGGGGAATAATATTTATGCAGCAGCATTTGGAATGCCAGTATATTGTTCACATGGTGTAGAACGTACGCATGTTAAGAGTTTAGAGAATACAGCGAAATTAATAGTTGCATACGCATTAGATATTTAAAAGCTAGTCTAAATATTTGTAAATCATAAAACAAAAGAAGTTCTGAAGTGATTATATTCACCTTAGAACTTCTTTTTGAAGTATAATGAATATATATTCTAGCGTTACAAGTAATAAATAGGGAAGTAGAGGAAAAGAAATTGATATATCTTATTTTGGCAATAATCTGTAGTTCATGTATCACATTAGTATTGAAAATAGGTTCAAAGTATACAGAGAATCGATATGCAATGTTAACTTGCAATTACATAACATGTGTGATTATGGCGATTATATTTATGCCGAAAAATACGGCTATTTTTTCAGATGTGAGTGGAAGAATGGCTATGGTGCTAGGACTGGTAAATGGAATTTTATACCTAGTTTGTATGAGTTATAATCAGATTAATGTTGTGAAAAATGGCGCTATTTTGACGGCGACATTTGTAAGGTTAGGAGTGGTTGTTCCGACATTACTATCTATTTTATTCTATAAGGAAATACCATCAGTAGTACAAGTTGTTGGGATTTTCCTAGTGTTGATTGCTTTTGTTCTCATGGGAATGAGTGGAAAGGGTAACAAAGACATTGAAGTTAAAATAGTGTTACGCGATCTTATTTTGCTTATGATTCTGGGTGGAATTACAGATAGTATGTCCAAAGTATTTGAGCAAACATGCTCGATGGAATTGGCGGATTGGTTCCTTCTAATCACATTCTTTGTTGCATTAGTAATTTGTATTATTGTTACTATTTACAAGCATCAGAAAATAGGGAAAAAAGAATGTGTTGTAGGAGTGGCAATTGGGATTCCCAACTATCTTTCAACATTATTTCTGCTACAGTCATTGGGTAAGATTCCAGCATTTTTAGCTTATCCTACGTACAGTGTCGGAAGTATCCTAGTGGTAATTACAGTAAGTTATATATTACTTAGAGAGAAACTAGATAAGATGCAGAAGGTGAGCGTTGGATTTATTATGTTAGCTTTATTGTTTTTGAATATGTAAAGTTAGAAAGTGTGCTAGGATTTTCTAGGCATACGGTATGGGGATGTTTCGCAAAATGGAAAAGTCGAGAACTTGGAATAGAACATCTTGCATAGGAGCAATGATTCTGATACAATCAACACAAAGCATAACGTTCGTTTATTTTATATTCTGCAATTCTGCAAATCTTACACATATCTTATGTATTCACAGAACCATTCATGCTTTATTACCCAATTAATCAAAGTAGGAATGTATACAGTGGCAAGATTTTAGAATGATGAAGATCAACCAATTGAAGCTATGACGAGTTCCTACCATTATCAATCTATGGAGGAACTATATGGTGAACAACAACGATGAAACTACAAAACTAGCAACAGGAACTACAAAACTAGCAACAGGAACGAAAGAAATAATCCCAATAGATATAGAACAAGCATGGGAAGAATTGAAGATTAGCAACGATTTTCTGTTTAATAAAATAATGCAGAATCCTCAAATATGTAAGCGCTTATTAGAAATTGTATTGGAAGTGAAGATTGAGCGTATCGAATATCCAGAGACAGAGAAGAATATTCGAATGATGAAAGATGGTAAAGGTGTTAGATTAGATGTTTATGTAGCAGATGAAGTGCATACAGTATACAACGTGGAAATGCAAGCAACAAACACCAAGGAATTACCGAAACGTTCACGTTATTATCAAGGGATTATTGATATGGACATTATAGCAAAAGGACAATTATACAATGCACTCCATACTAGCTATGTAATCTTTATATGCACGTTTGATTTGTTCGGAAAAGGCTTCTATAAATACACATTCGAGAATCGCTGCATCGAAGATTATGATATTGCGCTAGGTGACGGAACGAAGAAGATATTCCTCAATGCGACAGGATTCATGGGTGAAGCAAATGAAGATATACGGGCATTTCTAGAATATGTGAGCGGTCAAGAAAGTGATAATGAATTTGTACAAATGTTGAAACAAGAGGCAAACACAGTGAAAAACAACCAGAATTGGAGGCGAGAATTTATGATGCAACAGATGCGTGACCAATTAAAAATTGAAGAGGGAATTGAGCGTGGAATTGAGCGTGGAATTGAGCGAGAGCGAATTAATCTTGTTATGAAAAAAATACGAAAAGCAAAAAAATTAGACATGATTTCAGAGGAACTTGAGTGTAAAAGAGAAGACATAGAAGAAATGTATAGAATTATTCTGGAATGTGGAGTAGAGAGTAGTATAGAAGAAATTCTCGAGATATTGCACGAGAGAAATAATTATATGGGAAAAGAATAGTGCGTCAATAAACACTAACAATATATTTATAGCACAATGGAGTCCTTTATCTCAACTAAACTTGCATTTCTCAATTTTACAGTCTTCTTCTGGAGTTTTGGTATTCTCAGACTGTAATTCTTGAGGGGTTTTTCTGCTTTTCAGTTTGTTTCCCACTTTAAAGAGATTCCTTCCTTCTATTTTACAGTCTAATTCTCAAATTTCAGTTATCCAAGACTGTAAACCTAGCCTCTAAGCAACTTACTATTTTCAATTTTACAGTCTTTTTTCGTAGTCTTGATATTCCCAGACTGTAATGCCTGCGGATTCCTGTTATTTCAGATATTTATCCACCGTCATTTTAACGAATGGAATCCATCATTGAGACATTCTAGACATTGAGACGACGTAATCACGGAACAGAACATCTTGCATAGGAGCAATGATTCTGATACAATCAACACAAAGCATAACGTTCGTTTATTTTATATTCTGCAATTCTGCAAATCTTACACATATCTTATGTATTCAAAGAACCATTCATGCTTTATTACCCAATTAATCAAAGTAGGAATGTATACAGTGGCAAGATTTTAGAATGATGAAGATCAACCGATTGAAGCTATGACGAGTTCCTACCATTAACAATCTATGGAGGAACTATATGGTGAACAACAACGATGGAACTACGAAACTAGCAACAGGAAATACAAAACTAGCAACAGGAACTACAAAACTAGCAATAGGAACGAAAGAAATAATCCCAAGAGATATAGAGCGAGCATGGGAAGAATTGAAGATTAGCAACGATTTTCTGTTTAATAAAATAATGCAGAATCCTCAAATATGTAAGCGATTATTAGAAATTGTATTGGAAGTGAAGATTGAGCGTATCGAATATCCAGAGACAGAGAAGAATATTCGAATGATGAAAGACGGTAAGGGTGTTAGATTAGATGTTTATGTAGCAGACGAAGTGCATACAGTATACAACGTGGAAATGCAAGCAACAAACACCAAGGAATTACCGAAACGTTCACGTTATTATCAAGGGATTATTGATATGGACATTATAGCGAAAGGACAATTATACAATGCGCTCCACACTAGCTACGTAATCTTTATATGCACGTTTGATTTGTTTGGAAAAGGGTTTTACAAATACACGTTCGAGAATCGCTGCATCGAAGATTATGATATTGCGCTAGGTGACGGAACGA
The DNA here is from genome assembly GCA_044425815.1 of Eubacteriales bacterium. GTDB lineage: Bacteria > Bacillota > Clostridia > Lachnospirales > Lachnospiraceae > CAUPWF01. Next base: position 2,234 of record JAWXVA010000107.1, on the reverse strand, counting down.
AGAAAATATTTCTAAATGCGACAGGATTCATGGGTGAAGCGAATGAAGATATACGGGCATTTCTTGAATATGTGAGTGGTCAAGAAAGTGATAATGAATTTGTACAAATGTTGAAACAAGAGGCAAACACAGTGAAAAACAACCAGAATTGGAGGCGAGAATTTATGATGCAACAGATGCGTGACCAATTAAAAATTGAAGAGGGCCGAGAACGCGGAATTGAGCGTGGTAGGGAAGAAGGGGATTTTTTGCGATTGATATCACAGATTATTAAAAAGATTCAGAAATCTAAAACATTAGATGTAATTGCAGATGAGTTAGAGTGCGAGCCAGACGAAATCCAGAAGTTTTATGATGTGGTAAAGAATTGGGAGACAGACTGTAGTGCGGAGGAGGTATTAGAGAAAGTGAAAGGAAACAAAGAAGCATAAAAATACCTCTGGCATGAATACTAGAATTGTAATTCTGGACTCATACCAGGGGTTATTATTTTCCTATATTTATTTTACAGAGTAACCACCATCTACTGGGAGAATAACACCAGTAATATAATCAGCAGCGTGGGATGCTAAGAAGATTGCAGCCCCATTCATATCATCACCGGTACCCCAACGATGACAAGCAGTTCGCTCAGTAATTGTTGCGTATCGAGGATTACCAGAATCTAATATTCCTAAATGCGACAGGAATCATGGGTGAGGCAAACACGGTGAAAAACAACCAGAATTGGAGGCGAGAATTTATGATGCAACAGATGCGTGACCAATTAAAAATTGAAGAGGGGCGGGAGCTCGGTCGAGAACTCGGAATTGAAGAGGGTCGAGAACTCGGAATTGAAGAGGGGTTAATCAATCTTGTTATGAAAAAAATGCGAAAAGCAAAAGATTTAGACACGATTTCGGAAGAGCTTGAGTGTAAAAGAGAAGACATTGAAGAAATGTATGGAATTATTCAGGAATATGGAGTAGAGAGTAGTACAGAAGAAATTCTCGAAATATTGCACGAGAGAAATAATTATATGAGAAAAGAATAGTGCGTTAATAAGCAGAAATTCACTTGCGATGCATTCAATTGGAACACCTCAAATCTTATAAATTCATAAAAAACATAAAAAATTGATGAAATATATTTGATAAATATGTTATAGTATAGAGAGATAATTAAATTGGGGGAGAAGACTATGGATTACACAATACACATCGGTGGTTCGAGGGGAACAAGGCCAGTATGTGGTGCAGAATATTTGAAATATGGAGGAGACACAAGTTGCTATGCGATTATAAGTGGAACATATGCACTTGTATTAGATTGTGGTTCTGGTATCTCGAATATTAAGAAATATTTACATAAATGTACAAAAGTAGATATTTTATTGACCCACATACATTATGATCATATTTTGGGATTATTAGATTTCGAAATATGTCGTAAGGGAATGTTACCAAGTGTCTACGGAACATTCGATAAATGGGGAACAGATGGAGAACGTGGAGCATTTGCAGGTAACAACCATTTTTGGCCAGTGCCAATTCCTTATGATGGACCTCATAATGTAGAATGGGGCAAACAATATACATTCGGAGATGGAGAAGCGGAGATATGTATCAAGTTATTTCAGGCAAATCATCCGAATGAGGCAAGTATCATACAAGTACAAGTAAAAGATATACAGATTCTATTAATGTGTGATTACGAACATGGCAAACCATTATTAGACGAGGTGAGACAGCCTTATGATGTATTGATATATGATGGCATGTATACCGAAGAGGAGTACGAGCGTTGCAAAGGGTACGGTCACTCTACGATTCCAGAAGGAATCAAGTTAGCAAAAGAGATGGGTGCGAAGAAATTAGTCATTACCCATTTAGATCCCAATAAGACTGATGCGGCGCTAGATGAAGAAGAGAAAGCACTACAAGCAGAATTTCCAAATAGCTTTCTCGCAAGAGCAGGGATGAAATTCGAGATATAGCGGGTGATAAGTCCTGTATGTAGCAGGGGAATAGATAAGGGATAGTAAGTGTTAGAGCCTGTACGTAGCAGGGGATTATAGTTAGAAGAAAAGTGTGGGGTGAAGACGAATGAGTAATGAATCAAATTCTATGTGGAACGCAATGAAAGAGATCCACTATAAGCGAACAATTAGAAGCATCGAACGAGGAATTAAGAATTCTACTGATCTTAAGATGGCTCTAAGTTCCGCGCTAGATAACGTAGTAACAGCAGCTAAA
>JAWXVA010000106.1:0-8052 GCA_044425815.1 Eubacteriales bacterium | reverse complement strand
ATAAGGTTAGTAATTACACTAGCAGTCCTACTATACGGATATCAAGTATCAGAGATGAGTGCCACATATTTCGAACAATCGGGATATGTACTTGTTGCAGAACAAAGTACAGAGGGGGAAGAGAAGCAACTATCCTTCACATCAGGGGCGAATTATCAGACGAAGACTGGCGCGGAGGTAAGCTTTACCGATATACAAGGCTCTAGTCAGACCGTAGAGGATACGAGCTTTGTTCACTATGCAGACGAGTCGATCAGTGCATTAAGCAACGGAGTCGTTGCCAACTTAGAGGAAGTAACATCATCAGGATTCATGAATTATTACTATTTACCTGCTTACACTGCATTGAGTGCATCAGGAGCTGGATATCAGGCAGATAACCAAGGAATTACCATGGATTTCACTGATTTTATATGGAAGATAGATGAAGCGAAATACATGTTAGTATCAGCGAGTTTGGATATCCATTTCAGCGATGAAGATGTTAGAACAGTCAATAATTTTGTAGAGATTAGCTATATAGACAATGGAGTAGTGTGCATACAAACAGAGGAGAACTTGTGGCAAACAATTTCTCCGAATTGTTATATCATTTTATCAAGTGGAGATATTATCGATTTAACAACACGTTGCATCTACAATGCAGAAGGTGAATTATTATTCTCGTTAGCAAATATGGTAATTGATGCAGACGATAATATAGAGATTCAGAACCTAGAACAAGTAGAACTTGCTGATTTACAAGTACCTATTTTCGACATCACAGCAGAAGACGGAGAAGATGGTCAAGCGGGAGAATCGGGAGATGTAGGTCTAATCGGTGAACTAGGCGATGAGGGAGACCCAGGAGATTCAGGGGATTCAGGCGAAGCAGGTAGCGATGGTACTACGGGCGGAACAGGAACAACTGGTGGAACAGGTGGAACGGGAAGTAGTGGAGATTCTTCGTCGACAGAACAAGAGATCATTCCAACATTTACGGTGACAGACTGGGTAGTAAGTGCAACAAACGTTAGTTGTTATATTGAAGCATATGATCCGAGTGTTATTTTACTAGAAGAAGAGTGTACGATTTCTATCATTAATAACGATACCAATGAAGTGGTATTTGAGACAACACATAATTTCTTCGCAACTAGTTTCGATGGAACATTGCCAGATGTGGGAGAATTAACTCCAGATACAGAATATCGCTTAGTAGTATATGGTGGATATTTATTAAATGATACCGAGTATTATAAAGAATTTGTTTCCAAATCATTCTACACAGATTCAGCAGGGGTTTCCCTAGAAGGTGCTTATGCAACGGCAGATAGTTTGACCGTAACGGCAACACGTCGTGACTATTCACTTGCAACAGAAGCTACAATTTACCTCTTTGATAATATAGAGGATGCGAAGAATTTTGACCAAACATCAACAAATGTAACATATCGAACCTATCAAGTAGTTTCTTTTGGCACAACAGGAACAGAAGAAGAAATTTCCAAAACATTTGATGTAAGTGATTACAGCACTATTACAACAAATCAGGAATATTATTTCAGAATCACCTACAAAATCCAAGGCGAAGTAGCGTTAGGTACAGATCTTGTTACCATGCAAACCCTGAAAGAATATCCGACGATTGAAGCACCGACAGTCATAGTGAATCGTTCTACATATAGTTTTGATGTTTATCCAGATATTGACGATCCAGACAATGGAATTGTTGACTACACATACTATGTATATTATGAGTCCGATTATAATTCCAATGGACGAAGTGCAGAAGTGCAAGCAACATATAGTTCAACCAGTGGAGATATGACATCTATTTCTGTCTTATCATCTGGATTATCCACAGATGTTTATTATGTGGTAGTACTAGAAGCGACCTTCTATGACAATGAGAAAGAAGTGCAGCTATATTCGGCAGCTTCCAATGCAGTAGCCATGACAGGAGGAGTAATACCGACGGTAGAATTCCAATTCACAGAAGGGGATGGAACCTACGGTTCTGTATACACTTCAAGCTATCACGATAGAATTTCAGGTGGGATTGTACTTAATGCCAATTCAGGAACACTTGGCAATACAACAAGTAGTGAGATAGAAGTAGCTGATGATAAGCCAATTACAGTTGCAGTCAGCGCAGCAGGTGTTTATTACAAAATTTTAGAATATACAGGCAGTGATGTAACCATAGAAAACGGCGTGATAACCATAGATAATTTGTACCTAGATAGTTTAATGGCGAATACACAATACACATTTACGGTATATGGATGGGTTGACTACGATGGAAGTGGTGCTACAGCATCTACGAAGATTGGAAGTTTCGTGGTTGCAACAGGAATTACAACAAGCGTGTATGCTACTTGGGAAAGTGATGTATACGATCAAACCAATTCATTTGATGTGACGGTAACATTCTCAAATGCACGGAATAGTGCTGGGGAGGAAGTGGAGAATTCAGCTTATGTAATGAGTACCGCTAGTGTGCTACAAGTATCCTTATATCGAGGAACAGTAGTATCGGAGGATTCCCTTCAAGATTCCTTCGTGATTACAGATACACAAGATGAAAAATATTCCAGTGATATTTCGGATAATTATTATGCGGATTCTACGGCGCATACAGGACTTACGATTACAGATGAAGACTTTGCAAATACAACCATTACTTCGGGAACCTATACCATAGGAATTACGGAATTGTCGGATTATACCGCATTAACGGTAGCAGGAACAAGCGACCCAGGAGAGGAGTTTCTTACGACGTATTCCAATGAAATTCCTGTTCAGAACAATAGTTATACAGTCATTGCAGTAAATTCCGTACCAGATTTACCAGCCGATGGAGATGGAATTGACGTATTAGAAGCAATTACCAATGCAGTAGTAGCAGATTACGGCGGCGTGTATGATCCAGCCTTACCAGATGACACGGTAGTAGGATACCGCGTTGCTAGTACATACAATGATGAGAATGGATTAGCAAGAAATGTGAAATTCTATATCTTTGAAAATAGTGAGTATAGAAGCTTCGACGCAGATGATTATACAGAAGACGACTATAAAGATAATACGATTTATCAAGCAGAAGGTGCGATAGATCCAATGACAACAGGCATATCTCTCTACGAAACAGAGGATCTTGCATTCGTAGGTGGAAAGATACCAGAAGTAGTATTCCTACTAGGAGATGCACCAGATGGTGCAACCACAGGGTATGTAAGTTCTGGTGGATATTACTTGTATTACACAGGAGAATATGATCACAGTACAGGGACTGGAGTGTCTCGCGGGATGCAATTAGTATTTAGCTATTCCATGGGTGTGAGCACTACCAATCAACCTACGGCAGAAGAATACTATCCGCAGTGTGTGACAGGATATCTGAGTGATGCTAACTTACCGACGACGACTTCAGAAGTGGTAGATTTGCCAAAATCAAGACCGCAAATTTATGCATATCCATGGAGTTCTAATACAGAATATTCGGTATGGAAATACTGGATAACAGATCCAGACGATACACTGGTAGCATCCACATCAGGGTATTACGAATGGATTTGTGAAGATGCGACCTATAGCTTCAGCAGTAATGACCATGCCGATGTATTACCGAATATGGATAATATGACATTGCTAACATTTATGCAGGAAAATTATGCGGGTAGTTCTGACAATACATATACCAATGCAAGGTTGGAATTAATAGAGCCAGATACGGTGCGAGCCGAAGGGTATTCTTATAGCGAAGACTTCCATGAAGTAGTGATCCGAGTAGGAGACGCATCTTATCAAGGCAAGGATGCCTTACAAATGAGCGCAGGCGTGTCACTATATAACGCAGAGATTTATCCAAATGACACAGGACTTGATCCTAGCGCTTTTGCAAATGAGAATAAAACTGCTTCCGGTGGTGTGATAAATGAGATAACCTTATTCAGAGTCGACAATACTTCTGATTGGAGCACGCCAAGTCATGCGGGGATTAATGAGCCAACGATTACATTAGATTCCCAAACAAATACCTACAATTTTGATTTTGATAATGTGTTTAAAGAGGGCGGTATATTAGATGAAACCTTAGCACTTTTCCAAGAGGAACTGGCAGGGGTTAAGATTACATTTAAGCCCCAAAGTAGCAGCGGATTAGCATCCGTAGTGATATATAGTACCATTGATGACAATGGCGATGTGTTCGTTTCCTTGACAGATTTGGCAACCATTGCAGGCCAAGAGAATGTAACCATATCGGTAGAATACTTATGTGCAGGTAGCAACGTAGGCTTATCCACAGTTGGAACAGCAACGTATGCGATACAACAATATGGAACCGATGGTACGGGAGGCGAATATTATATCGCGAATATCAAAGGGGATGGAATTCAATTAACCTATAATACCTTACCAGTGATGGGTTCCTTCTTCTATAGTACTTCGAAAGTGACAAGCTTTGGTAAGAGTATCAGCATTAATATCAATGATAGAATGACAGAAAACAGCATCACTGCGTATACCATCGGATCATTTGTAAATATGTACTATGCAGGAGATAATTCCTACGAGTTTGTTACACCAGTAGGGTTAACAACAGCCTACACAGAGACCATAGATGAGACAGTGAAAATCGAATATGGAACACCGACCATTGACTTGAGCTATTCCAGCGTGGTAACCACCATAGATTCTATCACCCTTGGTTCCTTCGAATTGGCAGGGGCAATGGAAGAGAATGTAGGTACGACCATTTATTTCACCATTTGGAATGAAGAAACTGAGGCATATGTCATGAGTGGAAATAGTAAATACTGGGACAAAACAATTGACGGAGATGGGACATATAGTATGGCATTTGACAATCTAGAGCAGGGAGTTCTATTTAAGATAGAAGTCTTTGCGAAGTTAGATGGCGGAACATCAAGTACTTATACAGCATTGATTGATGCCGATTCTACGACTTCTGCACTGGCCCAATATTATTTCTCAACCAATGCAGATATTGCCATAACAGATACATCCATTACTTATGTAAATAACTCTTATTGGGAAAAATATATTAAGTTCGAGTATGATTTATCTCAGATTTCAGGCTTTACTATGAGTTATGAAATATGGGAGGCAGATGATTATTACGGAACAGGGGAAGATCCAGAAAGTGCAGCGGCAATCTACACATGGTCAGATACAGCAGATGCAGAGAAGGTATATAACCTACTAGATAATACAAGAACCCTTTCTTTAGCACCTCTTACTCAGGAGACTTGTAACTTAGAATCAGGTGATTATGTATTAGTAGCGAAAGCAATGTCTTCAGATGAGTCAGATTATGATGCGGACGCAGGATTGGATGGGGTGCTTGGAGAGACAGTAATGACGTTTAGTGTTCCAGAAAGTGTAGATCCTCGTGCAAGCATTTCAGTGTCAAAAACCGTAGATACAGATGAGGATACGGGAGCTTCGTCATATGGTTTAAATATATCTGTAATGATTATGGATGCCAATCGTGTGCTTACAACAACCAGTAATACTTATCAAGGGGATTACATGTTGTTAGTCTACAACCATGAGACTGGGGAACTTGTCCATCAGTCAGACATCATGAATACGGGGCTTGCAACGACTTATACACTAACAGGGTTAAGTGAAGACACAACTTATGATATCTATGTATTCGCGGTGGAAGACAGTGATTTAGACGGAAAATACTATGATGAAACAGATGACTATGAACTACTTACACTAAAAGAAGAAATGGAAAGCTTAATGCTAAAAGAGAATTGGATGGATATTATCCCAGGATATATCTTCTACAGCTCGACCTCTGCAACTACGTTAGATTCAGATGTTGTGTATGGTGATATGACAATTACCAACTTTGGTATCGAAATAGGAGTGCAATTTGAAGGAGCAGTAGGATTACAAGGAAATGTTGACTTTATTAAGTATTACATCTGGTATCCAGATGCAGACGGAACCTTAAGGTATACAACGATTATGGAAAGTGACCCAACATTTACAGTGGTCGATGAAACCAACGGGGTTTATCGAACCACAGCAACAGGATTTACCATGTTAAGTAGTGGAACGTATTCTATCGACGTGGAAATTACGGATGTTGATGGGAATGTGACGACATTAGATCAATTCAATGGAAGTTTATACATTAATTAGAAGAGCGAGGAGAAAAATGGTGAGAAAACTTAATTTTAAAGCAAAAGTAGTCATTAATATATTTGCAATCCTTGTTCTTATCATCGTTGCAGGCATGGGCTTTGCAGCATGGAAGACCGTGGAACTTCAATCCACACCATATCCAGTATCATCCAGTGTTATTGTGTATGATGCACAGAATTCCCAGATTGGAATGACTTCTGCGGGCGAAATTTCCCAAGGATGGAATGGCAGTTATACCTTAGCGCTGGATGATGGAACCACATATGACCTAGGAGAACAGACAGTGGTATACGATGAAAGTACCATTACACTCTATGGTGGCGGATATCAGATATTTGAGGATGGTTCGGTATCGATTTTAGCAGATGTAGTAGAAGTCAGCAGCTTAAGTGAGGATGGGTTCTACAAATTGGCAGATCGACGTTATGTGATTACAGGTCAGACACTTACCGATGATACAGAGACAATCAATACAAGCAAATATTTATATATGGTGATGGATAAATCAGGAAATGTGCAGCTTATGAATCATGAAGTAAATGTAAAATCCACCCAAGAGGTATGCTTATACAATGGAACTATGACATGCAATGTTCCAGAGGAACTCTTGATCCTTGCAGATCTTGAATTTGATCTGACAAAGATCTTAGGATCTTCGAATGAATATGCATTGATTTCATCGGCACTGGAATTTTTGACCAGTGAAGATGGCGAACTTGAGAATCCAGACACGATTACACTCTCTATTAGCGGAGGAGATGGAGGCGATGGAGGTGACGGTGGAATCGGTGGAGACGGCGGCGACGGCGGAAGCGGCGGTGCTGGTGGAACAGGAGGAACGGGTGCTTCAGGAGGCGACGGCGGAGACGGCGGTGACGGCGGAAGCGGTGGAACAGGAGGAACAGGATCTAGCGGTTCAAGTAGTTCTGCTTCTGCAAGTAGCAAAACCGTATTATATTTCGAAAATGCCTCAATTGGTACCAATTCAGCAACTTTAACCTATGACGTAATAGATTCATATGGAGAACTAGGAATTATCTGGTTGAAAGTATTAGAAAGTGACGGAGAAACCTTGAATAATATGTGTCCGCTAGATTCTGTCGGCGGGCAAGTAACGGTTTCTAACTTAGTACCAGGCACCTATTATTATTTTGTACTAGGATATAGCAACTCCGATGAGACAGTAAGTGACGATCCAGATATTGTAGGATTCGTGTCTACAGACGAACTGAAACTATCAACCGAATATCCAGATACAACCATTACGATTACAAATATAAGCGAGACAAGTATTAGCTTTACATTAAGACTTGACTCGGAATACAAACCAAGTAGCTGTAATATTACAGTCTTAGATGGCTCAACTAATGCAGAATATAGTAGCACCGCTATGAGCAGTGCCAATATCAATGCAGCAGTAAGTGATTCGGGATGGAACGGAGTCATTACATTCAATAGTGCGGATGATTTGAAGAGCATTAGTGTAATCAAATTAGGTATCACGGATATTAACTATGGAACAAGTGTTACAAGTAGGGATGTATATGTATTAGTATCCAATCCATTTTATAGTACAACGGCTGCATATTACAGCATTGCAACTACAAGCATTGAAGCTAGTAATAGTGTAGAAATAGTGAATGAGCCAGTAAGTGACGAGTCAGTAAGTGACGAGGTAGCGAGCGATGAACAAGCAAGTGATATAACAGAATAATCGCTGAGAGTGACAAAATATGGATAGATAGACTAACAGGAGTATGAGTAGAGCGAAGGAGGAAAATATGGAATCAATTATTGTAGCAACGTTAGCAGCCATTGGAAGTATGATGGGCTTGGCATTTCTAGGTCTGGGAATAGGACTTGGAATCATGGGATCGAAAGTAG
>JAWXVA010000105.1:0-8059 GCA_044425815.1 Eubacteriales bacterium | reverse complement strand
AAATAAAAAATATAAAACTTGACTTTTACACATCATTAAGGTAATATTTCCTTGAGTAAAAGCGATGAAAAGAACAAGTAACTCTTCTAAGAAGATACAGAAAGTAGCCGGCTGATGAGAGGCGCATGGAACTAGAAGAAGTGAATACATCTTGGAGCTTCATCTTGAACAATTCAACGGACAAATACATGTGAGGTGAATTCAGTAGACGATGGCGGATTGACACGCGTTATAGTGTTTCGAGTGATAACAGTCACTTGTAGAGGCTCGCAATGTGAATTGCAGGCAAAGTAAGGTGGTACCGCGAGTATATTACTCGTCCTTTCAGTAATTGAGAGGACGAGTTTTTTGTATCTAGAGACATCCTCTCGCAAACAAAGAAAAGTGAGGTAAATGAAATGAAATTGTATGATGAATTACAAGCAAGAGGTTTGATTGCACAAGTGACAGACGAGAAATTAATTTCAGAATTAATCAATGAAGGTAAAGCAACATTCTATATTGGATTCGATCCAACAGCAGATAGCTTACATGTAGGTCACTTCATGGCATTATGCCTTATGAAACGCCTTCAAATGGCAGGAAACAAACCAATCGCACTTATCGGTGGCGGAACAGCTATGATAGGGGATCCATCTGGTAGAAGTGATATGAGAACCATGATGACTCCTGAGATTATTCAACATAACTGTGACTGTTTCAAAGAGCAAATGAGTAAGTTTATTGATTTCGCTGATGGAAAAGCACTTATGGTAAATAATGCAGATTGGTTATTAGGCTTAAATTACGTAGAAGTACTTCGTGAAGTAGGAGCGCATTTTAGTGTAAATAGAATGCTATCAGCAGAATGCTATAAGCAAAGAATGGAAAAAGGGCTTAGCTTCTTAGAGTTCAACTACATGATTATGCAAAGTTACGACTTCTATGCATTATACCAAAACTATGGTTGTAACTTACAATTCGGTGGAGATGATCAATGGAGCAATATGCTCGGCGGAACCGAACTTATCCGTCGTAAATTAGGAAAAGATGCAAGCGCTATGACCATTACATTACTTCTTAACTCAGAAGGTAAGAAAATGGGTAAAACACAAAGCGGTGCAGTATGGCTAGATCCTAAGAAAACATCACCTTTCGAATTCTACCAATACTGGAGAAACGTAGCAGATGCAGATGTTCTTAAATGTATTCGTATGTTGACATTCTTACCAATCGAAGAAATTCAAGCGATGGATGCATGGGAAGGTGCACAGTTAAATACTGCTAAAGAAATTCTTGCATATGAGCTAACAACATTAGTACACAGCAAAGAAGAAGCTGAGAAAGCACAAGAAAGTGCAAAAGCATTATTTGCAGGTGGGGCGGCAGCGAATATGCCAACTACAGAAATTGCAGATGAAGATTTTGTGGATGGTAAGATCGATATCTTAAGCTTGTTAGTAAAAGCAGAATTAGTACCATCGAAATCGGAAGCGAGAAGAGCAGTACAACAAGGTGGAGTATCTGTAGACGGTGAAAAAGTCGAAGACTTACGTGCAGAATATGAGCCAAGTGCATTCGAAGGTGAAGGAATTGTATTAAAAAGAGGAAAGAAAAACTTCCGTAGAATAGTGAAATAGGATAAAGTCCCTAGTTGAATAGTCTGGAGTAATAATCTAGATGAAAAACTGGGGATTTTTTGTGAATGATGTATACTTTTTTGAATAAGTTTGTTAAAATATATACAAATGACACGAATAAAAAAGGAGGTATATGTATTATGGGAAAAGTGTTAACGTATGGTATGGTAGGTGGCGCACTTGATGCATTTATAGGGGATGCTCACAGAAGAGCAATTAACCTTGATGGCAAAGCAAAGTTAGTTGCAGGATGTTTCTCGCGTAGTTACGAGAAGACACTTGAAGCTGGTGAAGCTTTAAATGTTGCAGAAGAGCGTCTATATCATGATTATGCAGAAATGGCAAAAGCAGAAGCAGGAAGGGAAGATGGTATTGATTTTGTAGTAATTGTAACGCCAAATTATGCACATTATGAATCATGCAAAGTGTTTTTAGAAGCAGGGATAGCAGTATCGTGTGATAAACCACTCTGTGTGACGGTAGAAGAGGCGAAAGAGTTAGAAGCATTGGCGAAGGCGAAAAACTTACAATTTCTAGTGACCTATACGTATTCAGGGCATGTGACAGCGAAAAGTATTAAGGCGATGATCGAGGCAGGAGAAATTGGTGAGATTCGAACGGTTATGGGCGAATATCCACAAGGCTGGCTATCGGAAGAAAATATAGCAGGAAATAAGCAAGCTGAATGGCGTACGAATCCAGCGTTATCTGGAAATACAAACTGCTTAGGTGACATAGGAACACATATTGAGAACACGGTATATCGTATGACAGGACTTAAGATAGCTAAGGTACTTGCAAAGATGGAAAAAGTAGTGGCAAATCGTTTATTAGATGATAACTCAACTGTATTAGTGGAATATGAAAATGGAGCATCAGGTTGTTATTGGTCATCTCAAATTGCAATTGGACATGACAATGGACTACGTGTACGCATTTATGGTAGTAAAGGAAGCATCCTTTGGTTCCAAGAAAATCCAGAAGTGTATCAAGTACATAGAGCGGATGGGGTCGTGCAAGAAATACACCGTGGACATGGTGCGATTGCTCCGCAAGCAGCAAAATACCAACGGTTACCAAGCGGGCATACAGAAGGCTGGCTAGAAGCTATGGGTAATCTCTATGGAAGTTTTATAGATTGTTTAATCGCACAAGCAGATGGAACATTTACAGAGGATATGATAGACTATCCAACTATTGAAGATGGAGTGGATGGCGTAATGTATATCGATGCATGTTTGAGAAGTTCAGATAATGGAAACGTATGGGTAGAATTTGGAGGAAAATAATTATGGGAAGAATCGTTACAATATTTACAGGACAATGGGCAGATTTATCAATGGAAGATATGTGTAAAACAGCTAGTGAAATGGGATATGATGGATTAGAAATCGCAACATGGGGACAAATTGATGCGCATAAAGCAGCTACAGATCCAGCATATGTACAAGGGTTAAAAGATACATTGGCAAAATATAACCTTCAATGTAAAGCGCTCGGAGCACATCTTCCAGGTCAGTGTGTTGGTGATTTATATGATCCTCGTTTGGATGGATTCGCACCAGCAGAATTAGCGGGAAAACCAGAAGAAATTCGCGCTTGGGCAATTGAAGAAATGAAAGATATAGCACGTGCAGCAAAAGCAATGGGATGTGATATGGTTACAGGATTTATGGGTTCAGCAGTGTGGAAATACTGGTATTCATTCCCACAAACAAGCGAAGAAATGATAGAAGCTGCTTACCAAGAACAAGTGGAATTATGGACTCCAATCTTTGATGTATTTGATGAGTGTGGGGTGAAATTTGCATTAGAAGTACATCCAACAGAAATCGCATTTGATTATTGGACTACGAAGAAATTATTAGAAACCTTTAACTATAGACCAACACTAGGGATAAACTTTGACCCAAGTCATTTGATATGGCAAGGTGTTAATCCTACATTATTCTTGCAAGATTTCATTGATCGCATATACCATGTACATATCAAAGATACATTCGTGAATCTAGATGGAAGAAATGGAATCTTAGGTTCTCACATTACTTTCGGAAGCATGAAACGTGGTTGGAATTTTGTGTCGCCAGGACATGGAGATGTAGATTTTGACAAGATTATAAGAGTCCTCAATGAAAATGATTATCAAGGTCCACTCTCAATTGAATGGGAAGATAGTGGGATGGAAAGAGTATTTGGTGGAACAGAAGCATGTGAGTTCACAAAGAAATTGAATTTCCAACCATCAGATGTGGCATTTGATGATGCGTTAAAGAGTGAATAGTTGAAATGAAAGAGTAGAAATAAAAAAGAAGCCAGTATGGGATTGCGATTATACAATTTCATATTGGCTTCTATGTATGAGCGGGGTATATTTGATTTCTGCAAAGATTATTATATTCGTTTTAAATACATTACGCTATAAGGTGCAAGCTCAATCGCTCCGTTTAGTGTGAATTTTTCATTTGTAAGTAAATTTAACCAATCTCCATGATAATCACCGTGATATGCAGTATATGGATTCTCAACGATATTTACAGCAACAAGAACTTCTTCTTCATCGCAACGACGTTTAAATACAAGCTGTTGATTCTGAATAGTCATATTAGTATAAGTTCCATAGCAGAGTGCTTTTGAATTCTTTCTAGCTTCTAAAAGTGCACGAACATACTCTGTAAGTGTATTTGGTTTCGGCGCATCAAAGCAAGGACGAAGTCCCCAGTCATTGTGAGGGTTCTTCTCGCCTGGTTCGCCCCATTCACTGCCGTAATAGATGCATGGAATTCCAGGCATTCCCATTAAGATACCATAGACAACGGGAAGTGTATTTTTATCATTTAAAATAGTAGCAATACGTGCAACGTCGTGATTGTCGACGAATGTCATCAGATGTTTGCCACTATAGAGTGACCACTGCTCGCCGCCAAACTGCCTGTGAAGTGAATGTGCAATCTCAAATAAATTCTTATCATTCATACTTGAGAATAATCCTTTATAACATTCATAATTTGTGCAACTGTGAAGCATCTCATTATTTACGATAATATTATAATCACCGAATAATACCTCTCCAATCAATCCGAAGTCAGGTTTTAAGTTCTGAGTAAACCAATGCAAATGCTTCATGAATCCATGATCAAGGCTATATGCAACATCTAGTCGTAATCCATCTATATCAAATTCTTCTATCCATTTCTTGACACAATCCATCAAATGATTCACGACATCAGGATTGTGAAGATTTAATTTCACTAGTTCATAGTGACCTTCCCAACCTTCATACCAGAATCCATCATTATAGTTACTATTCCCATCATAATTGATATAGAACCAACTGTTGTATTGCGATGCTTGACGGTTCTTGAGAACATCTTGAAATGCCCAAAACCCACGTCCCACATGATTGAATACACCATCAAGAACAATTCGAATTCCATTTTCTTTCAAAGTGTGACACACAGTAGCAAAATCATCATTACTACCCAAACGTTTATCAATAATAGAAAAATCTCGAGTATCATATCCATGAGAGTCAGATTCGAAAATCGGATTGAATAACACACAATTTGCTCCTAATGACTGAAGATGGGGAATCCAATCATTAACCTTTAGAATATTAGAAGTTGTTGAACCATCATTTTCTGTAGACACGCCACAGAATCCAATAGGGTAAATCTGATAAAAAACACTTTCATAAAGCCACATAAAAAATCCTCATTTCTGTTTAATTTATATCATCCTCATCCATTATAGCAAGAATATGGTGAATATGTAAATACAAGGAAAAGTAATATGAGAATTTGGGCGCTTTATTGAGAAGACTTATATTTTATGGTAAGATACTAACTAGACGAATTACGAAGCTCCAATTTTATGGAGAGTTTCTGAAATGATTTCCCTTGTATCAATTATAAGTATGGGAGCACTGCTATTGTATCATAGACGAAGGAGAGAGATAAAATTATGAAATTATTTACTGGGTATTACCAAAACGAATTATTGTTAGGAGTATTAAAGGCAGAAGAAACGGGATGCATTCTACTGAGAGATATTGGAATTGAATACGAAACAATGCATGATTTTATTAGTAAGCACACACAGGAAGAGCTTGCGAGTATCAAAGAAGCAACAGAGCCTATAATCGATGTGGAAGAAATTCGATTTCAGGCACCAATTCCACATCCACGACAAGATATCATTTGCCTCGGGATAAATTATTTGGCTCACGCAGAAGAATCTGCAAGATTTCATAAAGAATCCTTTGAACGAGAACGAGCGTATCCTGTGTATTTTTCAAAACGCGTTAATGCGGCTTTGGGTGATAAAGATAGTATTGTCTATAATAAAGAAATGTATGAACAATTAGATTATGAAGTGGAGCTTGCAGTTATAATCGGAAAAGATGCTAAAAATGTAAAAAGAGAGGAAGCACTAGACTATATCTTTGGTTATACGATTATGAATGATATGAGTGCACGTGATATACAACTTCGTCACAAACAATGGTATTTTGGTAAAAGTATGGATGGATTCACTCCAATGGGACCAGTAATTACAACTGTAGATGAATTTGATGGGATACCCAATCTGAAAATAACTTCAAAGGTAAATGGAGAAATTAGGCAGAACAGCGAAACGAAATTACAACAATTTGATATAGCATATGTAATAGAAGAACTTAGTAGAGGATTTACCTTACAAGCAGGTACTATAATTGCAACTGGAACACCAGCAGGAGTAGGTATGGGAT
This sequence comes from Eubacteriales bacterium, assembly GCA_044425815.1. GTDB lineage: Bacteria > Bacillota > Clostridia > Lachnospirales > Lachnospiraceae > CAUPWF01. The sequence goes on along the minus strand of JAWXVA010000105.1, from coordinate 1,693 downwards.
TTGATCCACCAAGGTTTTTAGAAATAGGAGATATCGTTGAATGTGAGATTGAAAAAATAGGGGTTTTACGAAATAAAATCACAGAAAATGATTGACACACAAGGCGTCGTGTACTATAATTAATCGGTATGAAACACGAGAAGCAGTTTGCACCAATGCCCCGGGGTAGGCTGATCTTATAAAAACAATTAAACAATTTATAGGAGGAAATCCCATGAAAACTTATATGGCTAGCCCAGAGAAGATTGAAAGAAAATGGTATGTAGTAGACGCAGAAGGATGTACATTAGGACGCCTTTCAGCAGAAATTGCTAAAGTATTAAGAGGAAAAAACAAACCAGAATTTACACCACACATTGATACAGGTGATTACGTAGTAGTAGTAAACGCTGAAAAAATCAAAGTTACTGGTAAAAAATTAGATCAAAAAATTTACTATCATCACTCAGATTACGTAGGTGGAATGAAAGAAACTACATTAAGAGTAATGATGGACAAAAAACCTGAGAAAGTTATTGAATTAGCTGTCAAAGGAATGCTTCCAAAAGGACCTTTAGGAAGAGAAATGTACAAAAAATTACACGTATACGCTGGACCAGAGCATAATCAAGCAGCTCAAAAACCAGAAGTATTAACATTTTAATAGAAGGTTGAAAGGAGATCATTACAATGGCTAATGCAAAATTCTACGGAACAGGAAGAAGAAAATCATCAGTTGCTAGAGTATATTTAGTACCTGGTACAGGAAATATTACAATCAACAAAAGAGGTATTGATGAATATCTTGGATTAGAAACATTAAAAGTAATCGTACGTCAACCATTGGTTGCAACAGATACATTAGATAAATTCGATGTATTAGTAAACGTACATGGTGGTGGATACACAGGACAAGCTGGAGCAATCCGTCACGGAATCGCAAGAGCATTATTAACAGTAGATTCTGATGAGTACAGAGGAACACTTAAAAAAGCGGGATACTTAACACGTGATCCACGTATGAAAGAACGTAAAAAATACGGACTTAAAGCAGCTCGTAGAGCACCTCAATTTTCAAAAAGATAGTATTATCTGCGAATACAGGAAATTACAAAATCCCTGGAGAGTTTACTCTCCAAGGGATTTTTTTGATTTCCTGTATTCATAGGAATCTATAAATGAGCCACCTGTTCACGAAGGGAATAGGTGGCTTGTTTAATGGGTTCGCAGATAATATATATAAGAAAAACATAAGACTTATATAAGTTTACAGAGTGAGTCGAAAATGATAATATACTGACATGGAACATTCGTGTTATAGGGTGTGTTGACCTTCATTCTTTGAAATGGGGGTGATGTCTATGAAAAATCAATTTGATTTTAAGGATTTAATGACTTTTGGTCTTTTCCTTTTGGCATTCCTTACATTCGTTTTAACGTATTGTAAGTAGCTATACATAGCAAAAACCACCCTGATACTTTGACCGGTTATGGGTGGCTTTGCTAACTTTTTACTGGTCAACTCACCTTGTGGGCGAATGTTCCTTTTATGTATTCAATATATCATAAGATTTTAGAATGTTCAAGGATTAGTTGAAAATTGGTTTAAACACAAATTATAATCTTACACGTTGCTTGCTATAATGAGTTAAAGTTCTTGTATCATTTTTACATATATAGAGACAATACACTTCTGATATAAAATTTATAAGAG
>JAWXVA010000104.1:0-8260 GCA_044425815.1 Eubacteriales bacterium | reverse complement strand
CCGAATATTTTATTGTTAGATGAACCAACATCAGCACTTGATCCAGAATATACAAGTGAAGTGCTAACTATGATACATGAGTTGAAGAAAGATGGGATTTCATTTATTATAGCGACACATGAAATGGGATTTGCGCTACATGCATGTGACAAAGTAGCGTTTCTTCATAATGGTAGAATTATGGAATATGATAAAAGTAGTGAAATATTTACCAATCCAAAGACGGATGAATTGCAGAAATTTTTATCCAAATTATTGGAATGGGATGTCTAAAAATAGAATATGTACAAGGTGCCTATCTAGTTATTTAAACCATTAAAGATTTTTCTTGATGCGGCTTAAATAACTAGATAGGCTTTTTCTATATAATAGTTATTTCTAATAATAGTATTACTTGTATTCAAACATAATAAATTGAGTTTGAATGAGAATCGAGTGGAAAGTGAAATAATTACTAAAATTTTGAATTGACACACAGCACACAAATCTGTATAATTGTATTAAATGAATAGTACAAATAACGAAGGTGAGGACAGAATGAGTACTTTAATTAGCATGAAGAATTTATATAAGATATATAACCCAGGTGTGAATGAAGTGAGGGCGCTTGATGGAATCGATTTAGAGATAGACGAAGGGGAATTTGTAGCAATCATCGGACACTCAGGTTCCGGGAAATCAACGCTGATGAATATGATTGGATGCCTAGACCAACCGACGGAAGGCGAATATCATTTGCATGGGCAAGAGGTCGCTAAGATGAAAGATGATGAACTTGCAGAAGTGCGGAATAAGGAAATTGGATTTATATTTCAGGGATTTAATCTCATACAGAATCTTACCGCACTTGAGAATGTAGAACTACCGCTCATTTATCGAGGTGTGGATAGGAAGACACGTAGACAGTTAGCAAAAGAAGCGTTAGAAAAAGTCGGACTAGGGAATCGTATGAATCACCTTCCAGCTGAGATGTCGGGAGGACAGCAACAAAGAGTCGCTGTGGCACGAGCAGTTACAGCAGCACCACCCCTTATTCTAGCCGATGAACCGACAGGGAATTTGGACTCGAAGTCCACAGATGAGATACTTGGAATATTAGAAACATTATACAGTGAAGGAAGAACAGTTATCATCATTACTCACGATTCAGAGATTGCAAAGCGAGCAAAGAGAGTGATATGTTTCAAAGATGGGATAGTAGAAAAAGAATATGATAATGACACGAAAGAAAGGCAGAACGAAGATGAAAAAACTACCTAATTTAAAAAATAATAAAAAAGCAAGAATGATAGTTCCGATTGCAATCGTAGCTGTATTCATAGGAATTTCGATATTGATAAGTAAACTAGGAGGTGGAGAAGCAAAAAGTCTCGTTGCGTCGTTAGAAGTAGTGGAAGTAGAGATTGGAAATATTTCAGAAGAATTACAAATTACAGGTACTGTTGAGAGTGAGAACCAGAAAACATTTTTGTCACCAGTCAATGCAACAATCAGTGAATGCAATGTGAAAGTAGGACAAGTGGTTCAAAAAGGAGATGTGCTTATAACGTTTGAATTAGATGATTTGGAAACGAATAACAAACAGTCTCAATTATCAGAATTGCAGGCGCAAAGCGAGCGTGATACGGCCATAAAAAGTAATCAACAATTATTAGATGATGTGAGTGACGCCGATGCACGAGTAGTAGAATTAGAGACTGCAATTGCAGCACAAGAAGCAACAATTGAGGATTGGAAGAATGATATGACGACAATCAATTCTAGAATAACAGAATTGGCTAGTTGGATAGAACAACTAAATGCGGCAATAGAATCTAGCTTGGCAAATACAGATGAATCTGCAACAACAGATGAAACTGTAACAGCAGAAGTTGCAGAGCTTAATTTGCAATTAGAAGCTGCGTTGAGTGAACAAATGGAACTAACCAATCAGCTTACTACACTTACTTCAGAAATTGAGAGAGTTAGTCAAAATCTAGCAACGAATGAAGCAGAACTTTCACAACAAGAAATGATAGTGGAAAATGGAGATTCTGCTATGACTACAGATCAAATTGAAATTTTAAATATAAGTAGCGAATTAGCCGAACTAGCAAGTTTAGAGACTGAAGAATTACTGGAAAAAGGAAAAGAAGGAATTATTGCCGAATTTGACGGAGTTATTGCAAGTGTGCAAGTGTCAGATGGAACATTAGTTGCCCAAGGAACGTCACTGATTACGATTGCAAGTAATGAAGAAGTAGGAGTTACAGTAGAGGTACCAACCAGTGAATTTGACAGCCTAGATGTAGGGGATGAAGCAGAAATAACAATAAAAGATTATACCTATCAAGGTGAAGTCAGCGAGATGAATCAAATTGCAACGGTAGATGCAACTGGGAGTAATGTTATAGGTGCAGTGGTAAAGATTACGAATCCAGATGAGAATATTTTCTTAGGGGTAGATGCCAAGACAACCATTCTAACAGAGTCCAAGGAAGAGATATTAGTGATACCAAGCAGCGTAATTAACACATCTACAGATGGAGAATTTGTCTATGTTATTGAAGAAGGCATCGTTGTGAAGAAAATTATAGAAGTAGGGATTTCTGATTTAGATAATATAGAAGTGGTTAGTGGTCTGAATCAAGGAGAGTTAGTAGTATCTGATCTAGTGAGTGTCATTACAGAGGGGATGAGTGCGGAACCCATTTTAGAAGGAGTGAATGTAGGAAGTACAACGGAATCTGTGAATAGCAAGATGTCACTTAGTATAACAAGGAGTAAATAGCATGGGACAATTTTATGAATATGTGAAGATGGCAATTACTAGCGTACGCCAGAATAAGGGACGGTCGCTATTAACAATGCTCGGAATTATCATAGGAATTACTTCTGTAATTACAATTGTTTCTATTGGAAATGGTGTAAAGACGGATATGCTTACAACCTTGGAGACAGGCGATCAAGTGGGAATCTCAATCAATACATCTACAGAGGATGAGATTCAATTCATAACACCATCAGATATAGAGCTACTGGAACAATCTTTAGAAGCAAGTATAGAGGGTATTGTGGTGACGAATCAAGGACAAGGAACTACGGATACCAGAAAAGGGACATTTGATCTGTCATTATCTTACACCACATCTGAAGCAAATGAAATTTCTTATATGCCAGATATGTATGCAGGAGCATATTTTACAGAACAGAACGAGTCAAATGGTGATTACGTCTGCGTCATTGACAAAATCTCAGCCATTAAGATGTTTGGGACGCAAGATGTACTGGGATTGGACTTTGAAATACAAGTAGGCAATAGAATCCAAAGTGTAAGAATCTGTGGAATACGAGAGATGTCTGATAGTGACGTGGCAGAGATTAAGCAAATGGAAGAACTCTATGGTTTTGAGTATCCTATTTCCGTGGAAATGCCTTATTTAATGGAAGGGGTATTTGAAGATACAGACATAGAATTTGCACGAGCGACACTGCTCCTTAGTGAAGGGGTAGATGGAGATGTGATAGCGGAACAAGCAGTTAAAATTCTAAATAATCGATATATAAGCCAAGGTGAGAATTTATTTATGAAAGAGCAGACCATGGATATGTCGGCAGCGCTTAGTACCATGCTCGATATGGTAACAGCTTTTATCGCATTTGTAGCAGGAATCTCATTACTTGTTGGTGGAATCGGCGTTATGAATATTATGCTCGTATCCGTGACGGAACGAACGCGGGAAATAGGCATTCGCAAATCGTTAGGAGCCAAAACATCATCCATCATTGCACAGTTCTTATGTGAATCTGCAATTATTTCCGGTTTGGGAGGGGTGATAGGAATCCTGCTCGGCGCAGGAATCAGTGCGATAATTAATCTCACGAATGTAGGCGGTCTGACGGCGAATTTATCCATCGGAGCCGTAATGGGAGCAACACTATTTTCATGCAGTGTAGGATTAGTATTCGGAATATATCCTGCTAGAAAAGCAGCAAAGATGCGACCAATTGATGCATTGCGTCAGATGTAAGAATCAGAGTCAGGACAGACAATCTCTAAGTTACGAAAAGGAAGATAACAAAATAATAAACTTATTAGAAAGAAGAGGAAAAAGACATGTTTAAACCAACAAAATTATTAAAGGTAATCTCAGTATTATTTATTATCAGCGGTGTATTAGGAGTCCTTAGTTCCATAACAGGACCAGCAATTATAGAATGGTCAGAATCTGTAACTGGTATTAGTACAGGGGTAGAAATTACCATGTTAGATACAGTACTAGGGGTAATTGGTTCTCTTGTAACATTAGCAGCGGGTATTTTGGGAGTGGCAGGAAAACAATATAAAGTAGCATGGATTTTGGCAATTATTTATGTAATTTATACAATTTATGGAATTATCTCTACACTAGACATCGTGGGATTTTCAGCATTATCCATGATGAATTTTATCTTGCCAGCATTATATATGTGGGGATTATACTGCTCGAGCCCAGAATTAATTCAGGACTAATTTGTATACTGTTTTCATGAGATTTATCGTACGATATGAAAGATAAGTATTAGTGAAAAATGGAGAATTTTATAACCGAAATGATATAGTAAACACCACCTTCCAGTGCTAAGATGATTCTATCAGTTATGTGAAATATTTTTCGTAAAGGAGAAAGACATGAAGAAGAATCAAGATTTCCATGCACTAGAGGGTGGTGTTCACGTTGTAGGACAGACTGCCAAGGCAGAAGGGCGCGTGGTGCAGGATTTCAGTGGATTACACTGGAAAATGGAGAAGATGCGTATAGGACAAGGCGTGGAAGAAGGAATCCATGAATTAAAGAATGAGCTGTCAGGAAATGACTTTAGTTGGAACAAAGGGAAAGTCCCAGGAGATGTCTACACAGATTTATATCTTGCAGGAGAAATTGATGATCCACATTTTGGTAGAAATATGGCGAAGATTAAATGGGTACAAGAATATGAATGGTGGTACACACATGCATTTAACTTAGATGAAAGCATGATTGGTAAGGACATCAAATTAGTATTTGAAGGTGTTGATTATTCTTGTGATATATGGTTAAACCAAGAATATTTAGGGCACCATGAAGGAATGTTTTCATCATTTGAATTCGATGTAACACACATTATTGATGCGAAACAACCACACGTACCAGTGAACTTACTAAAAGTAAAATTGGATCCACCACCAAAGAACCAAAAGAACGTGGCTGGAGCGAAACATAATTTTGCAGGAGATTACCTAACAGGATTAGTGCCTTTTGGTATCTGGCGACCAGTAAAATTAGTAGGGACTGACAAGGTTAAGATTGATGGATACAGATCTGAATATAAAGTATCCGAAGATTTAAGCAGTGTAGTAGCTACATATGATGTAGATCTAACAGGATACAAAAACAACTTAGATAACCTTACACTTAATATTGCATTAAAAGATGGGGAATCAGTGATTAGCCATTCTAAGGAAATGAAAGCTAGTATGTCATCATCACAAGAAACACTTGCATTTGAGATTAAGAATCCAAAATTATGGTGGCCATTTGAACTAGGTGAATCATTCTTATATGATTTGGAAATTTCAATTATGGAAGATGGCGTTGTATTAGATGTTATCAATGAAAAAGCGGGTATTCGTGAAGTAACCATGCAGATGAACCCAGGATTTACAGAAGAAGAATCACAGATTCCTTGGACATTTGTAATCAATGGGAAACCAATGTTCTTGCGTTCTGCATGTTGGGGAGGTCAGCCTTCCTTCTTCTACGGACGTAACTCGAAAGAAAAATACGAATTCTATTTGTCAAAAGCAAGAGAAGCGAACATTAACAACCTGAGAATCTTCGGGTGGCATCCACCAGAAGTAACAGAATTCTATGATTTATGTGATAAATACGGAATTACTGTATGGACAAACTTTACATTTGCAACGCAAGAGTTCCGAGATGATAAAGCATATGTGGATTTAGTATCACATGAAGCAGAGATGATTGTAAAAGAACGTAGAAATCACCCTTCCGTAGTGATGTTTATGGGTGGAGAGGAAGTATATTTCTCAGAAGCACATGTAGACAGTAATAACAGAAACCTTATGGAACACATCGGAGATGTAACAAAAACATATACAAATACACCTTATGGTGATGCTTCTCCACTTAGTTCAAGAGAAGGAATCCGTATGGGATATGCAACCAAAGAATCTATGCATGCGAACTCACATTACTATGCAGCAGGAGCAATTTTCATGGAAGACTATTATCCTGCACTTGATTACTGTATTATTCCAGAACTTACAGCAGCATCTTCCCATCGGTAGAGAGCTTGAAGAAATTTATTCCTGAAAATGAATTGTGGCCAATGGGACCAAGCTGGGGATATCATATGGGTGACATTCATGTATTGCAGAACTTGAATTATGAGGTGTTTGGAGATACAAGAATGGGATCAGTGGAAGAATTTGCTGAATCAACACAACAAGCGCAAGGAATTATCTTCCAATTTGCATTAGAGCATTACAGAAGACAAAAACCACACGTAAGTGGAGTCGCATTATGTCACTTTATTACCAACTGGCCTATTATCAAATGGGATATCGTAGATTACTATGGGAAAGAAAAACAATCATTTGGTTATGTAAAACGTTGTTACAATCCAATTTTACCATCATTAGAATTTAGCAAACGTAGATGGTTGCCAGAAGAGCAATTTGAAGGAAAATTATTCGTAATCAATGATTATTACACAGCATATGATGATGTGGCTTATGAATATCAAATTCTTGATAAAAATAAAAATGTATTAAAAACAGATACAATCACTGTAAATGTAAGTGAAAATAGTTCAGAAGCATTTGGTGACATTGCGTATACACTTGGTACAGAGATGGAAGATACCTTCTATGTAACAATGAAACTTACTCACAATGGTGAAGTAATCGCAGATAATGAATACATGTTCTTAGTAGCAGATCAAGAAGCAGCAAAAGCACATGCAAAAGAATTATATGCACAGATGCACGTAGGTCGTAAAGACTATGGGAAGGGATACTATAGATATTTTCCAGAAATGTTAGACGATCTATAGAAATGAAATTATTAACAACTTATGAAAAACTTGGGCTTCTAGTATATTAGAAGTCCTTGAACAATATTACAAATAACAGGAGGGATATATCATGAAGATGAGTAGTGCAACAAAAAGAGCGATGGAACGTAATTATTTTCAAAGTTCAGAATGGTTCTGCGATTTTAGAGAATCAGAAATAAAAGGATTAGAAATGGAACCAGGGATTCATAGAAGAGATCCAAGTAGTGTTCTTAAAGTAGGAGATACCTACTACGTATATTATTCGAAATCATACGGGGCACATGTAGGATTCCACTCAGGAGACTTAAGTGCGAAAGTATTCCCTTGGGACTATACAGAGATTTGGTATGCAACATCGAAAGATACCTACACATGGGAAGAGCAAGGAGTAGTAGTAACACGTGGCGAAACAGGAAGATATGATGCACGTAGCGTATTTACACCAGAAGCGATGAAATACGATGGTAAATTCTATATCGTATATCAAACAGTAGAAGATCCATATGTAAATCGAGTGCATGAGAACATTGCGATAGCAGTATCAGATTCTCCAGAAGGACCATTTGTGAAATCAGATGCACCAATCCTTACACCGACAGCAGATGGTGAATGGTTAGGCGAAGAAGATAACAGATTCTTAGTAGCAAAAAAAGGCGGATTTGACAGCCATAAAGTACATGATCCATTATTATTCCACTATAATGATAAATTCTACTTATACTATAAAGGGGAGCCAATGGGTGAAGAAGTATTCATGGGCGGTAGAGAAACGAAATGGGGAGTAGCAATCGCGGATGATATTATGGGACCATACGTAAGAAGCGAATACAATCCAATCACTAACAGTGGACATGAGACTTGCTTATGGAAGCACAAGAATGGTATGGCGGCATTCCTTAGAACAGACGGAGTAGAGAAAAATACACTTCAATTTGCAGAAGATGGAATTAATTTCGAAATTAAATCTGTAATCAAAGGTGGACCAGAAGCATCTGGCCCATATAGACCGGACGAAATTGGAGAAGATCCATTAGATGGAATGAAATGGGGATTATCCCACAATGTAGATACAGATTGGGGATTTTTGATACGTTTTGATATTGATACAGCACAACGCGATATCTACAGAGACCGTAAAATGTATGAAAGAGTAAATTATAAAGAGGAAGAGTAAAAGATA
>JAWXVA010000103.1:0-8326 GCA_044425815.1 Eubacteriales bacterium | reverse complement strand
CCCTTTCGGGAATCCAAAACATCACCAAGAAACACGAACCAATTAAGCAGGAATTACTGATATATGACAAAACTAATATTGTGATATGAATTCACACACTTTTATTATCATCAAAAGTGCAAACTTCATATATCAAATTTAGCTTATCTACATGTGTAATCTCCTGCACATCACAAAAAGGAGGGCACATGAGCCAACACACACCAGCACCACAACAAACCCCTGAAACAAAATGTAACCCCGTAACAAAATGTAATCCCGTAACAAAACGTAACCTCGTAACAAAACGTAACCCTGCAATAGAACACACCTCTGCGAAGTATTGTGATACCGTTCACAAAAACTTCTGGCAAGATCCCGAACATTTCGCAGATGTAGTGAATGCCGTCATATTCAATGGCGAAAAAGTATTAATACCAGACGAACTACAGGAAGTAGATTCGGATGTTTCTCAAGTTCTTGAATTACAAGAACTAACAGAACATCTAGAGAGACGACGTGACGTAGTAAAATCCACACCGATGGGCGAAACTTTCGCCATCATAGGCATCGAGAACCAAACAGCTGTCCATTACGCAATGCCACTAAGGACATTGCTGTATGATGTACTAGGTTATACAAAAGAATGTGCTCTATTAGCCAAGAAGAACAAAGGTGCAAAAGGGCTGTCTTCTGCTGAATTTCTATCGGGAATGAAAAAAGATGAACGATTAACCCCGATTATTACCTTGGTGATTTATTACAGCGAAGACCCCTGGGATGGGCCGCTATCGTTACAAGATATGTTAACGGAGATGACCCCAGAAATCAGAAAACTAATTACAGACCACAGACTCAATTTACTCCAAGTACGAGAAAGCGCAGAATATCATTTTAGTAACCCCGAAGTAGAAAAAGTATTCTCCATATCCAGAGACTTGTTCCATGGAAAAATCGCAGAAGTCCAAGAAGAATATAAAGACAAAACACTCCCATCCGAGGTCGTTCGTATGATAGGGAGCATCACAGGAGCCAAGACATTTATGAATCAAGAAGAAGTAGGAGAAATCAATATGTGTAGAGCCTTAGAGGCATATGTAGCTGAAAAAATGGAAGAAGCGGCAAAAGAAACAGAAATGAAAATGTGTAAAGGATTAGAGAACTATATAGCCGAAAAAATGGAAGAAGCTGCAAAAGAAGCGGCAAAAGAAACAGAAATGAAAATGTGTAAAGGATTAGAGAACTATATAGCTGAAAAAATGGAAGAAGCGACAAAAGAAGCAGAGAAGCGAGGAATCAGTATTATCAACTCGATGCGCGCAGCGAATGCCTCTTCAGATCAGATAATTGAACAACTTATCCAACAGATGGGTGCCACGCTTGCCAGCGACAATATACAAAAAGAATAAATTCGTTCGAGGTGTAATGTTTTCAAGAACGAAATGAATTTCCATTTGATATGTGTTATAATTGACAGGGTAAATTATAGAAGTTAGAACAAATAAGAGGATATCAAGATGAAATACACGAGAGAAATAGAGAAGATAAAAGACTTAATTCAGAAATATAGAGAAATTATTAATTATGGGATATTTGGTGTACTTACCACCGTGATTAACGTAATAGTCTATCAAGTTGCATATGCAACCCTAGGCTATTCCAATGTGATGAGTACGGTAATAGCCTGGATAGTTGCAGTGATTTTTGCCTATGTAACCAATCGAAAGTACGTATTTGAAAGTCAGAACAATACGGTGAAAGTAATTCTAGTGGAGATAGGCGGTTTCTTCTTGTGTAGAGGTGCAACGGGCGTATTAGATGTCGTTATCATGTACGTAGGAGTAGATGTCATGATGCTACCTAGTATCATGATGAAAATAGCATCCAATATTCTTGTTATTATTATTAATTATATCGCAAGTAAAATTATTATATTTAAAAAGCATTAGGGATTGAAGACTTACTAGATTCATTCTTGGCATGGGGCAGATAATTCCGCCACATGCCTGTTTTTATTGCTACGAGTGTAAATATAATTAGTATTGCACCCATAATATAGGCAGGGTAATAATACATAAATGTATAGGTTGGAGCTGTTAAGAATGTTAAGCCAATTCGAATACATGGCACGCAGATGATAAGGAATTCTTTCCACATTCTTTTGATATTGATTAAGAAGAAGAGGAAGTAAAGTACGCATACCATAATCGGAATGAATGCATTCCAAGTGCTAACAATTATTGTATCAAAAGCCCCTTCTCCTAGAAGTGTTAGCATATAATTCTCACGGAAATCAGAAATCCAAGTATCAACCACGCTTTTAGAATCTGGATATCGAATAATAAAGTCTTGGTAAGTAGCTCCATTAATACTCTCGCTGTCCATAATTACTCTATTAGAAAATACCGTTTCGAAGAATAATTGGAAACGAGATTGTAGTGCTAAAATAGGGTGCTCTAGCATTAGAGTGTAAAAATTAGAAGTTGCCTCAGCTATGTCACTATTTGTTATATTCTCATGAAAGAAGCTAGTATCCCAGTAAGCTTTCGCAGGAGCTTCATAACTGTTGAAAATCTCTGTGTTAATCACCTCTTCAATCACTTGTGCATGTGGATTAGTATCCCAGTCTTCTAAATTAAAATAGAAGTAGTCAAGAGTGTATACATATCCCGTCACATCATATGCTTCAGAAGAAGCTTCTTGGCTAATACCATAATATTGTGGGAAATATAAGCATGCACACATGAGAACCATAAGCCCACTCTGTAAAATATTTTTTTTGTGAATAATTTTATGTAATTCTTTGTAATTAATGATACAGATAAATACTGGAACCATAAGTATATAGTAGAAAGCTTCTGTTCTCCAAATAGCAATGAGAGAACTAAGCGCTAAATAACCTAACATATTCATGCGTTTGAATTCCATTTTGCCATAAATAAATTTCAACGTTAGCACCAAGAAGAGAACTTCTAAGTAAGAGTTGAGAGTCAAACGTAGCGGATACAAATTATGCCAAACAACGGTTGGTAATAATAAGATAAGAATTACAAGGTATGGTAATTTGGAACCCTTGAAGAAAACTACCATCTCTTTCACTACATAGCCTACAATCAGTGCAATAATGAAGTTTTGTACAATAATAATGCCACCAGGAAGTGGAATAAACATTGCAGATACAACATATTGTATGGTTGTAAGATAATGTTGCCAATAATTGACCACAAGACCTCTTGCCATATCTAACGTAAATACTTCATCCCAACGCCAGTTGCCAGGCCAAGTAATGAAAATATTAATTCCCATTAAAATAAAATAAATAAGAGAAACCCGGATAAATATTTTTCCTTCTTTTGTTTTGCGGATACGATATAAATATGCTAAGAATATCCAGAAGATATACAATGCGACGATAAACATTATCTTAAATGCGACGTAGCGTTGAGAACTCCAAGTGATAAGGTCAATATCGACGAATTTCATATCGTAGGAAAAGCTCCAGAAAACCTGCGCAATCACAAGGTCTCCAGCTATGAAGTTGTACTTTAATTTTTGAAGTATTTTCCATTTTTTTCCTATAATGGTATTTAGTAGTATTAAAAACAGTGCAAGTGCTGTTTGTTGCATAAAAAAGATCCTCCCCTAGTTCTTCTTTTGATAATAATCTGTGTTGCTTAGAATTGTTCAATACGAAATACAGTTGCCCCAGTGGCATTAGCGGCTTCCACGCCTACGTCAGAATCCTCAAATATAATGGTCCGATTTGCATCGATTTTAAAATGTGTCATAGCCTGTAGGAATCCCTCAGGATCAGGTTTAGGTTTTATAATATCATCTGCAGTTAGAATCAATTCGAAAAGATTGTCTTTACCATAGAATTGTAAAATATCCATGCAATTCTTCTTAGAGGCAGTAGTAACAATCGCTAAATGATACGTATCTTTTAACTGAGTGGCCATATCGAAAAGATGTGTATTCACCTTTGCTAACTCTAAATATTCTGCGTAATATTTTTTCTTTGCTTTATGTATACTTTCTAAAATGCTTGGATCTGTGCTGGTTAGTTTTGGGAGAAACGTGGTGTAGTGTCTTCCGTTGCACTCTGCACAGTAATATGCATAATCAAGGGTATAAAACCCATTGTCTTCCATAGCCATTTTGTAGGCATGATAATTCACATCATTTGTATTAAATAATGTTCCGTCTAGATCAAATAGTGCAAGATTCTTTTTTTTCATTGTCAGCTCCTTCATATCCTTCGTAGCGTTTCATTACATCATTCATTACAATCACAAGACCAGCATAGAATAACACAGCCTTTTTATCGCGTTTACGGCACTTATAAGGCATAAGGCGTAGCCAATGCACAATCTCATGATAGTAGATGCTTCGGACTTTATCTGTATCAAATATCTCATCAAGATACGCTTGGTATAATTTATAAATTGAACTATAAGCTGCAGAGCTAATTGCTAAGTAGCTAATACGATTTTCGCAAACGTCCACCTTAGTAGTCTTCATCAAGAATTCATATCTGCCGTGTAGTGATTGTAGCAACTTCGCATAATCCAAATTTGGTGAATCATGAACATTTCCCGTATTAGGATCAATAATATATGATGAATCGGGAGCTGCAGAATTTCGAATGCAAATAATATTTTCAATCGTCATGTCACCATGAATATCGGAATAGACGTCATCTTTAAATACTTCTAAAAGGTGCTCGTTAGTAAAAAACTTTTCAAAATATGAAAGGTTATAATATTCTTTGCCGTTAATGATAAGCTTATCATACTTCATCAGTGGCTTGAGTTCTTTGTCATTTATAATGAGTTCCCAGTTAGCTGCGATTTTAGACTGAATGTATTTCGTCGCGGTAGCTGGATCCATTGGACGAACGTTTCTGGTGTGTAAGTCGTTCTTTAATGTATCAATTACGTCCTTTAATATGTTCCAACTCTGCTCAATTGGAGTAGAGTGAATATAGTGAAACATCCCATCTGCATTGTTAGAATATTCCATGTCATAACTTTTATAGGTATCAGTGTTAACCGTGTTAATAATTCTAGTAAGCGGAAGTATAGTCTTATGATCTTCAATCCATTGAATTTGTTCGTATAGCTTGTCTCCATCACTGCCAAATGCAAATTTACGAAAGAACGTTTCTTCGTTATTCATACATAGCATAGTCGTTGCATTGGAACCCATAGAATAATCTTGCAAAATAATTACATCTCCATTAATCGCAAGATAGTTGGTAATATATTCTTTCTGCTTGTCAGAGAAATAAATCTGTAGAAATTCACGTTGATCCGAGTGATTAGCATGAGGAAGGAGCTTTGCAAATGAAGCGTCACTAGATACTTCCACATCCTCTGTATTTCTCTTATTAGTAATAGCAGAAATCAAAAGTAAAAGTAAGAGCGGTGTGACTATATATATGATTAAACTATAGTGATAGGTATATTGTGGCTCAATTAATGATATAGTGGAATTCTCAACACCCGCTTGCGAAAACAGCATAGAGAAGATGTCAAAAAACGAAGAATCATTTCCACATAACGTTAGAAATTGAGCATACAATGAATAAGATCCAAGGTAAACGACCCACATTACAATCGTATAGACTACAAGTTTTGTCTTATTGATTGTCTTGTCATAAACTTCTTTGAAAGAGGAAATCAGAGACCAGAAAAACAATAGAAAATCATACTCAATCTTCTCATTAAAAATCCCGCTGAATTTCTTGATAAGAATCTTGAAATATTTATTATATCTAATTGCGATAACTGCCCCTACAATGAGAATAGTATCTAACATTAAGTAATATAAATAAGTGCTATCAGATACCTGGGTCAAAGGAAAGAGTCTAAGAAATACGAAAATAAAACCAACCACAACAATATCGAGAAAACGATCCCAGATAATCGTTGCGATAGATAGACTAATCCCAGCAATATTTCTTTTTTGCCCTACAATATAAGCACGCACAACATCTCCAAGCTTGAATGGAAGAATGAAATTCACGGTATATCCAATTGCTAAGGAATTCAGCAATGCATGGCGAGTAGGTCGTTCATAAGATCTATATAATAATTCCCAACGCAGCATTTTGAAATAATGTCCAATGCTTAAAGTTAGTATCGCAATCATTAATAATAAAAAATTCATTTACAGTAGGCCTCCAAAAGCGTCAGATTCTGTAGCGACAAAATACTCATCAGGTGTACCAAAAGGAAGGTGGCTATCCACGGAAATCCCCTTGATTTTCATTCCATTTTTCGCCATAACATTATAGACACCGCTCACAAAGTACTCGCTGTATTCACATATTTCTAAATACTCCGCCACGGAAGATGCAAATAGCTCTTTGTTCTTAAAATAATAAGCACCACAGATAGCATCATTGCTAATCACGACTTTCTCAACAGTTTTCTCAACATAACCTTCAGTGTTATATGCTAAGTAACTGTATTTATCTTCATCTGATGCAAATGTTAGTAATGCACCATCAATCTCACCTAAGTGCTCTTCTTTTATCGCATGGTAGAATTTATTGCAGTAGAATAAGTGATCGCAGTCATTAAAAATAATCGCATCTCCATCTGGAATATCTTTGATACCTTCCATACAAGTGAGAACTGCACCATCTAATACATGAGGGATAATCTGAAAGTTCGCTTCAGGAAAATATTCTAAGATTTTTGCTTGAATGTTAAATTCCTCAATATGTTCTTGCAGAACCACGAAGGTTAAAGACTTCAGTGGTACAAACTTACGAATAGATTGTGTAGCCCAATAGAAAAAAGGCTTTCCGTTAATCTCAATTAGAGGCTTAGGCATAATGAACCCATCCTTAAAGAATCGGCTTCCAGCTCCAGCCATTGGCATAATCAAATGTAAATCAGTCATAACAATATCCTCCTATTCATTCTATAAAATATCCTTCTATATGTTATATTAAAATTTTTCGCTTAGTACTTTCATTACAAAATAATTCGTTATCATAGTAATTGGTGTGATAATAATCTTGCATATCAACTTTAACCAAGTAGCAATGAATGTAATCTCGCCTAAGAAACTAGCAGCAATAATGTTATAGAGTAATTGCCCAAACATAGAAACTAGAGATACGAGAACCATCTGATATGCAAAATAAATCAAATACTTTGTTTTTAGAGACAGACCTGATTTATTTGTATTGAAAATTTTTTTAGTAGAAACACAAAACACTAACGTAATCGCAGGAATCGCACTAATGAAATTACCATACGCCACATTGAATCCAATGACGTAAGTCATAAAGGAATATACAGTCATATCAATAAGCCATCCAGCACCAGAAAGTGCAATGAATCGCAATGACTTATGAAATGCTCTTAATTTATCTATTATTGTATTCATGATTTTATAGTAAGCCTCCACGGTTTCGTATGTAATAATAGGGGAGTTATCGTGTTTAAAGATACAAATCGCCTATCATCTAATAATATCAAATATTAAGGGGGGAGTCAAAGACAAAATAGTATCTATTCGACCACGTCTATTTGTTGCTTTTGCATTTGCTCCGTAATATAATGTAACCACGACAGTGAAAGTCAAGGAGGAACAAAGATGAAGGATAGAATATTATTATTTATACCAATGTACAATTGTGAGAAGCAAATTGTGCGTGTATTGGGTCAGTTAGACAGCGAAATTCAAGAATACATATCAGAAGTGATTGTAGTGAACAATAGAAGTACAGATGACGGAGAAGCAGCGGTAACGCGATTCGTTGAAGAACGGGATATGAAGATTCCTGTGAATTTGCTGCGTAATAAGGAAAATTATGGATTGGGCGGTTCGCATAAAGTTGCATTTGCATATGCAGTAACCCATGGATTTGATTATTTTGTTGTGTTACACGGGGATGATCAAGGGCATATCAAGAATCTGCTTCCTTACCTTAAGAATGGCGCCTATCGGAAATACGATTGTTTCTTGGGGGCGAGATTTAAAAAAGGGGCGCAGCTAGAAGGATACTCTAGATTCCGTACTTTTGGAAATATTGTATATAATACACTTTTCACAATCGGAACTGGTCGCATGATAAATGACTTGGGCTCAGGACTTAATATGTATAATGTAGAGATATTCAAAGATAAGCATTATTTGAAATACGCAGATAATCTTGCGTTTAATGTATGCCTTCTATTAGGGTCATGTTACTACAAGCATAAGATGATGTTCTTCCCTATCAAATGGAGCGAGGATGACCAAGTATCAAATGTGAAGATGGTAAGTCAAGCAATCGATATCTTAGGGATGTTAGGTGCATATGTAGTCAATAAAAAGAAATTTGCGA
>JAWXVA010000102.1:0-8343 GCA_044425815.1 Eubacteriales bacterium | reverse complement strand
CATGGTAGGCCAAACAGAACCTAAAACAGCGTCGGGTAATCCGAGGCTAATAAATGCGAGATAAATAATTCCTAGTAATAAATGAACCATGGTAGAAACTCCTTAAGTAGTAAAATATAAATCAATAGAATGATTATAACGAATCTATTACAAAAAAGATACTATTTATCATAATTATGCATTATAATAAGTATAGAAAATATTAAAGGAGGCAATGAGAATGGGTGAAAAATATTTGGGTGAACATATACCGAAGCTAGGGTTTGGATATATGCGCATACCTAAGATAGGAACAGAAATCGATACAGAACAAACGATAAAGATGGTAGATTTGTTCATGGAACAAGGGTTTACGTATTTTGATACCGCATATGCATATTTGGATGAAAGAGCGGAAGATTCCTTACGAGAAACTCTTGTAGAACGGTACCCTAGAGATAGTTTTCAACTAACTTCGAAATTACCGATATGGCTTATCAAAAGTGTAGAAGATACCCGTAAATATTTTGATATTTCTATTGAAAGATTAGGGGTGGAATTTATTGATTTTTATCTGATGCACGCTATGTGTACGGAAAGAATTAATATAGCTGATGAATTCCAAGTGTGGGATACACTAATTGAATTAAAAAAAGAAGGAAAAATCAAACATTTAGGTTTTTCTTTTCATGATAAACCAGACGTGTTGGAGAAAATACTAAGAGAACATGGGGACGACATGGATTTTGTGCAGTTACAGATTAATTATCTCGATTGGGAATCAGATGAGATACAATCGAAAGCTTGTTATGAAATAGCATTAAAATACAAGAAACCAATTATTATTATGGAACCAGTAAAAGGTGGAACATTAGCTACGATTCCAAAGAAAGCAGACCAATTGATGAAGACCTATCGTCCAGATATGTCGATTCCATCATGGGCAATTCGCTACTGTGCTTCGTTAGAAAATATTTTGACAGTATTAAGTGGGATGTCAACGATTGAACAAGTGGTTGATAATCTGTCTTATATGAAAGAATTTACACCGCTAAAGGAAGAAGAGTATCAGGTGATTAAAGAAGCGGTAGATATTATGAACTCTACAGATAAGATTCCATGTACAGATTGTAAATACTGTGTGCCAGGATGTCCTATGAATATTAATATTCCAGGAGTATTTGGAGTGTGGAATGATAATAAGATGTTAGGGACAGAAGGAGAAAAGCCGATTAATATCAATAAATTTAAAATTAGGATTGATGGATTAGGAAAGCCTTCAGAATGTATCTCATGCGGTGCTTGTGAAGCGCAATGTCCACAACATATTAATATCATGGAACGATTAACGGATGTGGCAGCGATGTATGAACCTCTCATAAACTAACAGATGACATGCAACAATAGTATCTTTTGGAAACTATCTTACTGTGAAGTGCATACTTTACATATGGAAGTATGTAATATAAGATAAATGAGTGTCGCGAATCTAAAATGTTTTATTGGACACGATACAAGTAACTTATAATTTGTAGCAGAAAGAAGAGATATAAAAGTATGAAAAAAAGAATATTAGGTATGGCAATATTAGTAGCAGTAGCATCTAGTGTATTCGTAGGTTGTAGTAGTGATAATAGCGATGACACAATCACAGTAGCGATGGAATTAGCATATCCACCATTTGAAACAAAAGATACAGATGGAAATCCAACGGGTGTTAGTGTGGAATTCGCAGAAGCATTCGGAGAATATATTGGGAAAGAAGTTGTGATAGAAAATACAGCATGGGATGGATTGATTACATCACTTCAGACAGATAAGGCAGATATGGTAGTTTCTTCTATGACAATTACAGAAGAACGAAAAGAAACAGTTGATTTTTCGGATCCTTATGCAAATGCATTATTAGGGATTCTTGCCAATATCGATTCAGAGATAGAGGTAGCAGAAGATTTGAACCAAGAAGGTATGACAATTGCTGTTAAGACAGGATCAACAGGGTATTTATATGCAATTGAAAATTTCACAAATGCAGAGATTATTGCATTGGCAGATGAGAGCGCTTGCGTAACAGAAGTGTCACAAGGGAAGGCAGACGCATTTCTTTATGATCAATTAACAATCTATAGAAACTGGCAGAATAACTTGGATACGACAAAAGCAATCTTTATCCCATTTCAAGATGTGGAATATTGGGGCGTTGCTGTGAAGAAGGGAAATACAGAGCTAGTAGAGCAATTAAATGAATTTATTGCATATTATACAGAAGAAGGCGGATTTGATACTTTAAGCCAGAAGTATTTACAAGAAGAGCAAATCGCATTTGAAGAATTAGGATTTAAATGGTTTTTTGATTTAGAAGAGGAATAGAGAATGAATATATTTGTGTCAACAGAAAAGAAAACGCCAATAGTAAAAGTAGCAGTTAATATGCTACTTTTAACTTGTTTAGTGGTAGGGATATTTTGGTATTCACTTATGAAGATAGGAGTGACATTTGATTTTGGTTTTATAACAGAGATGCGAGTGCGCTTAGTAGATGGATTTTTAATGACGTTTTCTATCAGCGTGTTGAGTTTAGTGGTAAGCTTGATTATAGGGGTTACGACTGCCATATTTCAGTCTTCAAAAATACTACTATTAAGGTATTGGTCAGAGGGATATGTAACACTAATTCGAGGAACACCTTTGATTATGCAGATTTACTTGTTCTTCTATATTGTGGGAACCGCATTTGGGATTGATAATAGATTTGTTTGTGGAGTGCTAATATTGTCCATATTTGAAGGGGCATATATTGCAGAAATAATACGTGGAAGTATCTTATCTATTGAAGCTTCACAGATAGAAGCGTCGAAGGCAGTGGGATTTACGAAAAAACAAATGATTCAGCATGTGATATTGCCGCAGCTATTTGCAAGGACTTTGCCAGCTTTAACAGGGCAATTTGCATCAATTATTAAAGATTCATCCTTATTATCTATGATTGCAATTATAGAACTAACACAGACTATGAGAGAAATTAGTGCCATGAATCTAAAGTTGTTTGAGTGCTATTTGTTTTTGGGTGTATTGTATTTATGTTTGACATTGCCAGTGTCATTGATTAGTAAATGGTTAGAAGGGAGATTCCGATATGAAAATTAAAATAGAACAACTCTCTAAAAGTTATGAAGATGGTAAGGTCGTATTACAGAATATTAATTTAAGCGATGAAGTAAATACACTTGCACTTATAGGTCGATCAGGGTGTGGAAAATCAACACTTTTACGAATTATAGGAGGGTTGATCCCAGTTAGTGAAGGTCAATTATCAATTGATGATGAGCAAGTTGTAGATGATGAATTATATCGAAAAGGGATAGGGTTTGTCTTTCAACAAGGTGGGCTCTTTAAGCACCTAACAGCAAAAGAAAATATTACGTTACCGTTAGAACTGGTTCATAAATGGAGTAAAGAAGAAGCAAATGATAGAGCGGAAGCGTTACTAGATAGATTCGGACTTGCGAAAGAATCATACAAGAGGCCAAATGAATTGTCGGGCGGACAGCAACAGCGTATTGCAATCGCTAGGGCGGTGGCATCAAGACCTAGCATCTTATTACTAGATGAACCGACATCAGCACTTGATCCAGAATACACGAGTGAAGTGCTAACCATGATACATGAACTCAAGAAAGATGGTATTTCATTTATCATAGCAACACATGAAATGGGATTTGCGCTACATGCATGTGATAAAGTGGCGTTTCTTCATGATGGTAACATTATGGAATATGATAAAAGTAGTGAAATATTTACGAATCCGAAGACAGAAGAATTGCAGAAATTCTTATCCAAATTATTGGAGTGGGACGTATAAAAATATAATATATACAAGGTGCCTACCTAGTTGTTTAAGCCATTAAAGATTTTTCTTGATGTGGTTTATTTTTATAACTTGGTAGGCATTTTATTATATTAAAGATATTTCTAATAATATTAAGCACTTGTATTAACACATAATAAATTGATTTCGAATAGGAATTGAGATAATTACAAAATTGAGAATTGACATATAATGTCAAGACGTGTATAATTGTATTAATGGAATAATACAAATAAAAAAGGAGAAATAAAATGTCTCAGTTAATTCATATGAATAAATTATATAAGATATATAACCCAGGTGAAAATGAAGTGCGGGCACTTGATGGAATCGATTTAGAGATAGACGAAGGGGAGTTTGTAGCAATCATTGGACACTCAGGTTCGGGAAAATCAACGCTGATGAATATGATTGGATGTCTAGATCAACCGACGGAAGGCGAATATCATCTACATGGGCAAGAGGTCGCTAAGATGAAAGATGATGAACTTGCAGAAGTACGGAACAAGGAAATTGGATTTATATTTCAAGGATTTAACCTCATACAGAATCTTACCGCACTTGAGAATGTAGAACTACCGCTCATTTATCGAGGCGTAGATAGGAAGACACGTAGACAGTTAGCAAAAGAAGCGTTAGAAAAAGTAGGACTAGGGAATCGTATGAATCACCTTCCAGCTGAGATGTCGGGAGGTCAGCAACAAAGAGTCGCTGTGGCACGAGCAGTTACGGCAGCGCCACCATTAATTCTGGCCGATGAACCTACAGGGAATTTAGACTCGAAATCCACAGATGAGATACTTGGAATATTAGAAACATTATACAATGAAGGAAGAACAGTTATCATCATTACTCACGATTTAGAGATTGCAAAGCGAGCAAAACGAGTGATATGTTTCAAAGATGGGATAGTAGAAAAAGAATATGATAATGACACAGAGGAGATGCAGAAAGAAGATGAAAAGACTACCTAATTTAAAAAACAACAAAATGGCAAGAATGATAGTTCCGATTGCAATCATAGCTGTATTCATTGGAGTTCCGCTATTGATAAGTGTACTTGGAGGTGGGGAAACGAAAAGCCTCGTTGCGTCGTTAGAAGTAGTGGAAGTAGAGGTCGGAAATATTTCAGAAGAATTACAAATTACAGGTACCGTAGAGAGTGAGAACCAGAAAACATTTTTGTCTCCAGTCAATGCAACAATTAGTGAATGCAATGTGAAAGTAGGACAAGTGGTTCAAAAAGGAGATGTGCTTATAACGTTTGAATTAGATGACTTGGAAACGAATAACAAACAGTCTCAATTATCAGAATTGCAAGCGGAAAGTGAGCGTAGCAGTGCATTAGCAAGCAATCAACAATTATTAGATGATGTAAGTGATGCCGATGCACGTATAGTAGAATTAGAGACTGCAATTGCAGCACAAGAAGCAACGATAGAGGATTGGAAGAATGATATGACAACGGTTAATACTAGAATAACAGAATTGACTAGTTGGATAGAGCAACTAAATGCGGCAATAGAATCTAGCTTGGCAAATACAGATGAATCTGCAACAACAGATGAAACTGTAACAACAGAAGTTGCAGAGCTTAATTTACAATTAGAAGCAGCGATGAATGAACAAATGGAACTAACGAATCAGCTTACTACACTTACTTCAGAAATTGAGAGAGTCAGTCAAAATCTAGCAACGAATGAAGCTGAATTAGCACAACAAGAAATGATAGTAGAAAGCGGAGATTCAGCTATGACTACAGATCAGATTGAAATCTTAAATATAAGTAGTGAATTAGCAGAACTAGCAAGTCTAGAAACAGAAGATTTGCTTGAAAAAGGAAGAGAAGGAATTATTGCCGAATTTGACGGAGTTATTGCAAGTGTGCAAGTGTCAGAAGGAACACTAGTTGCACAGGGAACGTCACTGGTTACGATTGCAAGTAATGAAGAAGTCGGAGTTACAGTAGAGGTGTCAACCAGTGAATTTGACAGTCTTGATGTAGGGGACGAAGCAGAAATAACAATAAAAGATTATACATATCAAGGCGAAGTGAGCGAGATGAATCAAATCGCAACAGTAGATGCAACAGGCAGTAGCGTGATAGGTGCAGTGGTAAAGATTACGAATCCAGATGAGAATATTTTCTTAGGGATAGATGCCAAGACAACCATTCGAACAGAATCTAAGGAAGATATATTAGTGATACCAAGCAGCGTAATTAACACATCTACAGATGGAGAATTTGTTTATGTCATTGAAGAAGGTATTGTTGTGAAGAAAATTATAGAAGTAGGGATTTCTGATTTAGATAATATAGAAGTGGTTAGTGGACTGAATCAAGGAGAGTTAGTAGTATCTGATCTAGTGAGTGTCATTACAGAGGGGATGAGCGCGGAACCTATTTTAGAAGGAATGAATGTGGGAAGTACAATGGAATCTGTGAATAGCAAGATGTCACTTAGTGTAACAAGGAGTAAATAGCATGGGACAATTTTATGAATATGTAAAGATGGCCATTTCTAGTGTACGCCAGAATAAGGGACGCTCACTATTAACAATGCTCGGAATTATCATAGGAATTACTTCTGTAATTACAATTGTTTCTATTGGAAATGGCGTAAAGACAGATATGCTTACAACCTTGGAGACAGGTGATCAAGTGGGAATCTCAATTAATACATCCACGGAAGACGAACTTCAATTTATTACACCTACAGATATAGAATTATTAGAACAGTCGCTAGAAGCGAGTATTGAGGGAATCGTAGTGACAAATCAAGGACAAGGAACCACGGATACCAGGAAAGGGACATTTGATCTGTCATTATCTTATACCACATCTGAAGCAAATGAAATTTCCTATATGCCAGATATGTATGCGGGAGCATATTTTACAGAACAGAACGAATCAAATGGTGATTATGTCTGCGTCATAGATAAAATCTCAGCCATTAAGATGTTTGGGACGCAAGATGTACTGGGATTGGATTTTGAAATACAAGTAGGGAACAGAATCCAAAGTGTAAGAATCTGTGGAATACGAGAGATGTCTGATAGTGATGTGGCAGAGATTAAGCAAATGGAAGAACTCTATGGGTTTGAGTATCCTATTTCCGTGGAAATGCCTTATTTAATGGAAGGGGTGTTTGCAGATACAGATATAGAATTTGCACGAGCAACATTGATATTAAGTGAAGGGATAGAAGGGGATGCAATAGCAGAACAAGCAGTCCGAATTCTAAACAATCGATATATGAGTCAAGGCGAAAATTTGTTTATGAAAGAGCAGACTATGGATATGTCGGCAGCGCTTAGTACCATGCTCGATATGGTGACAGCTTTTATAGCCTTTGTAGCAGGAATATCATTACTGGTTGGCGGAATCGGTGTTATGAATATTATGCTCGTATCGGTGACAGAACGAACGAGGGAAATAGGGATTCGCAAAGCGTTAGGAGCTAAAACATCGTCCATCGTTGCACAATTCTTGTGCGAATCTGCAATTATTTCCGGCCTAGGAGGGGGGATAGGAATCCTGTTAGGGGCAGGGATTAGTGCCATAATTAATCTCACGAATGTAGGTGGTCTGACGGCGAATCTATCCATCGGAGCCGTGATGGGAGCGACACTATTTTCATGTAGTGTAGGACTAGTATTCGGGATTTATCCAGCAAAAAAAGCAGCACAAATGCGACCAATCGATGCATTGCGTCAGATGTAAGAATCAGAGTCAGGACAGGCAATCTCTAAGTTATGAAAATGAATGTAACAAAATAACAAGTTTATTAGAAAGAAGAGGAAAAAGACATGTTTAAACCAACAAAATTATTAAAGGTAATCTCAGTATTATTTATTATCAGCGGTGTATTAGGAGTCATTAGTTCCATAACA
This sequence comes from Eubacteriales bacterium, assembly GCA_044425815.1. GTDB lineage: Bacteria > Bacillota > Clostridia > Lachnospirales > Lachnospiraceae > CAUPWF01. Next base: position 602 of record JAWXVA010000102.1, on the reverse strand, counting down.
GGACCAGCAATTATAGAATGGTCAGAATCTGTAAGTGGGATTAGTACAGGAGTAGAAATCACCGTGTTAGATACGGTACTAGGGGTGATCGGTTCTCTTGTGACATTAGCAGCGGGTATTTTGGGAGTGGCAGGAAAACAATATAAAGCAGCATGGATACTAGCGATTATCTATGTGATTTATACGATTTACGGAATTATCTCTACACTAGACATCGTGGGATTTTCAGCTTTATCTATGATGAATTTTATCTTGCCAGCATTATATATGTGGGGATTATACTGCTCAAAAGCAGAAGAAATCCAAGACTAACTTGCACAGTGTTGAGGAAAGTTGTAGTGCAGATATTAAATATAATTATTAGTTAAATATGGAGAATTTTATAACCGAAATGATATAGTAACGACCACCTTCTAGTGCTATGCTAAATCCATTATAGATTTGAAAAAATTTAAAGGAGATAAGCATGAAGAAAAATCAAGATTTTCACGCACTAGAAGGTGGCGTTCACGTTGTTGGGCAGACTGCCAAGGCAGAAGGGCGTGTAGTACAAGATTTCAGTGGATTACATTGGAAGATGGAGAAGATGCGCATTGGACAAG
>JAWXVA010000012.1:0-38371 GCA_044425815.1 Eubacteriales bacterium | reverse complement strand
AGTAAAGGGATTCGACTAGATGTCTATGTCGCAGATGATAAACATACTGTCTATAATATCGAAATGCAAGCAACAGATACACACGAATTACCAGCACGTTCTAGATACTATCAAGGTATCATTGATATGGAGTTATTAGAGAAGGGAAGCACATATGATAATTTGAACACGAGTTATATTATATTCGTCTGTAGTTTTGATCTGTTTAAAAAAGGGAGATATCGCTATACTTTTGAACATCGATGTATCGAAGATTCAGACATACGACTAGATGATGGTACGACACGTATTTTTTTGAATACAAAGGGTATTATACAAAGTAGTGATATTAGTGGAAAGATGCGAGCTTTTTTAACGTATGTAGAAGGTGAATCAAGTGATGATGAGTTTGTTAAGAAATTAGAACAAGAAGTATTGGCAATTAAGCAAAATAATCGATGGAGGAGGGATTACATGAACTTAGTAGTACAAAAACAAATAAGTTTGAATGAAGGATACAAAACAGGTATGGAACAAGGTATGGAACAAGGTATGGAACAAGGTATGGAACAAGGTATGGAACAAGGTATGGTACAAGCTTTAATTATGCAAATTATTAAGAAAGTAAAAAAATCTAAAACGTTAGAAGTAATTGCGGAAGAACTAGAGTGTAGTGTATTGGAAATAGAAGAGTTGTATGAACTGGTAAAACGCTATGAGCCGAATTATTCCATTGATGAAATTATGGAATATTTGAATACTTTAAAATCAAATGAGAAAACGAAATAAGAATAAGAAGTAAGAAAGACACATCAAGTGTACTTTGATAAAAAGTGCACCTGATGTGTTTTATTGTTCTTTAGAGAATTTAAATATTATTGTGTATTCATCCAAGTTTGAAATGCAGAGGCTGTTAGTGTACCGAAGTATTTATCGGTTTTTAGATTGGAATTATGAACCTTGTTTAAAAATACTTGAGTTCCCCAAATCGTATAAGGCCCGAATTTCCCGTCTTCGTTTAATAAAGAACCGAATTCTGCATTTAGTTCAGAAGCTACTTGTTTATTTAAGAAATTCTGCCATGAGTTGATGAGGGAGGACCCAGTAGTAATATCATTGTACATCCAAATACCTTCTACACATCCTAGATGATATTGCTTGGTAGAACGTGATTGATTAGAGACGATGCCGTCTATGGCAGTATTTTGGATTTCTTGCCATCTGCTGACAGATAATGCACCAATGCAACCATCTACGATTAATTTGGAAGTATCAACGGTACCCTGTGTAGTAGTAGGTGTGGTTGTGTCAGTAGTACTTGATACATTCTCAGAATTAGAAGTGGTTACAGCATCAGAATATTTTGGCACTCCGTATCCGCGGATACCTTTTCCACCAACTTTGATGTTTCTATAGGTTACCATATCTTGCTTATTACCTTCAATGACTACAATGTTGTTTCCTGCTACCGAAGTTACAATTCCTACATGCTCTGGCCAACCAGCGGTATCGCCAAAACCCGTTTCATCCCAATCATAGAAGATAATGTCACCTGAAGAGGGAGTAATCGAATCAGATTCTTCCCATATTCCCATATTTTGCATTAATTGAATCATTCGTCCACAACTGCATTCGGTTGGAATGATATTTGTGATGCCTAGTTTTATTGCACAGGCACTTACAAATGTTGCACACCATGAATCGGTGTAAGTTACTTTATAATTTCTGGCAAGTGGAGAATGATTATTGTAGAGATTAATGATTGGGCGATGACTACCATCACTTTCTTTGCATCCTAGCCAAGATTTGGCTTGTTCTATTATTTTTGTAGCACTCATAATCGTTACATCCTTATGTTTTCTCTTAATCAATATATTCATAGAACGAAAAAATGTAAATAAATCATAGAAATAGCTATTAATAGAAATAAACGTATTTGATGGCAGAATAGTTAATACAAAGTGAGAGGAATCGACATTTATAACAATTTATAAAAATAAAAAATGAAAACAATGTGTAAATTCAATAAAATAGTTGTAAATTTATAGAAAATTTAGTACAATATATACTATCAAAACTTGAAAACGAGGAGGCATACTATTATGAAAGTTTACAGAACGGATGAAATTAGAAATGTGGTTTTATTAGGACATGGCGGCAGTGGAAAGACTAGCCTATTAGAGGCTATGGCTTTTGTATCTGGCGCTATTACTCGTATGGGGAAGATTTCCGATGGGAATACAATCGGTGATTTTGATAAAGAGGAGCAGAAGCGACAATTCTCTATCGGAGCAACTCTTTATCCAATTGAGTGGGAAAAAGCAAAGATTAATGTACTCGATACACCAGGTTATTTCGATTTCGTAGGAGAAGTAGAAGAAGCAATTAGTGCAGCAGACGGAGCTGTTATTGTAGTATCAGGGAAAGCTGGCGTAGAAGTTGGTACAGAGAAAGCATGGGACTTATGTGAGAAGTATAATATCCCTAGAATGTTCTATGTAACAGATATGGATGTAGATGATGCAAGCTTTAGACAAGTTGTAGCACAATTGACAGAGCGCTATGGTAAGTGTATCGCACCAAGAGCGATTCCGATTCGTGAGAATGAAAAGTTTGTAGGTTATGTAAATGTTATTAAAAATGAAGGTAGAAGATGGGCAGAACACGGTCAGAGAACAGAATGTGAAATTCCTGATTATTGTATGCCGAACCTTAACATTTGTAGAGAAACATTATTAGAAGCAGTAGCAGAGACAAGTGAAGACTTTATGGAACGCTATTTTGCAGGGGAAGAGTTCTCGCTAGAAGAGATTAGAATGGCGCTTAGAGTGAATGTACTTGATGGAAGTATTGTACCAGTTGGAATGGGATCTAATATTTCTGCTCATGGTGTAGTAAACTTATTGTCAGATATCGTACGTTATTTCCCTAGCCCAGATAAGAGAGAATGTGCAGGATTTAATAGAAAAACAAACGAAATATTCGAAGCCAATTATGAATTCTCTAAAGCGAAATCAGCTTATGTATTTAAGACAATGGTAGATCCATTTATTGGGAAATATTCATTTATTAAAGTATGCTCAGGTGTAATCAAATCGGATGATTTATTATATAATGCAGATACTGATTCAGAAGAAAAAATTGGTAAAGTATATACTATGATGGGTGGTAAGCCAGTAGAAGTAAGCGAATTATTTGCAGGGGATATCGGAGCATTAGCGAAACTTACGAATGCAAAAACAAGTGATACGCTATCAACAAGAGGAACACCTATTATGTATGGCAAGACAGAATATTCGAAACCATATACATATATGAAATATACAGTTGCAAAAAAAGGTGATGAAGACAAAGTGTCTCAAGCTCTTGCCAAATTGATGAGTGAAGACATTACACTTAAGACGTTTAATGATAGTGAAAATAGACAAACATTGCTTTATGGAGTAGGTGATCAGCATCTTGATATAGCTGTTAGTAAATTACTAGAGCGTTATAAAGTGGATATTGCATTAGAAACACCTAAAGTGGCATTTAGAGAAACTATTAAGAAAAATTCAGATGTAGATTCAAAATATAAGAAACAATCAGGTGGAAGTGGACAATATGGACATGTTAAGATGCGATTTGAACCATCGGGAGATATAGAAACACCAGTTGTTTTTGAAGAAGTGGTAGTAGGAGGTGCAGTGCCTAGAAACTATTTCCCAGCGGTGGAAAAAGGATTACAAGATTCGGTAGTGAAAGGACCTCTAGCGGGTTATCCAGTAGTGGGAATCAAGGCTACATTGTATGATGGCTCTTACCATGCAGTAGATTCATCAGAGATGGCATTTAAGATAGCAACTGTACAGGCATTCAAGAAGGGCGTATTAGATGCAGGCCCGGTATTATTAGAACCAATTGCGAATATCAAAGTAACAGTGCCAGATGATTATACAGGAGATGTTATGGGAGATTTAAGCAAGCGTAGAGGACGTGTACTTGGAATGGCATCAGTAGCTGGTGGAAAACAAGTGATTGAGGCAGATATTCCTATGACAGGAGTGTTTGGATATTGTACGACGCTTCGTTCGATGACAGGCGGACGTGGAGATTACTCATACGAGTTCGTTCGTTATGAACAAGCACCATCAGATGTACAAGAGAAGGAAATTGCTGAACGTGCAAAAGAAACAGAATAAAATGCTAGAGTGAAATAATAACATAAGATAATGTGATAAAAGAAGGGGTGTTGCGAAATAGATGAGTAATCATCTATTTCGTACACTTCATTTTTTGTCGCAATCGTACCCAACTAGTTGTAAAGAACTCGTCCCATTATGAAAAGGGAAAATGCATTGACAGTGGTGGGAATCCCATATATAATCACTGTATTACGCTATTGGTACAATGGCGTGTAATAGAAGGAGGATCACAATGAAAATGAAATACAAGGCATTTATAATAATCGGTATTGCGATACTGGCATCGATATATTATTACATTACCCTACCAGCGATTAATATCCATTCAGCAGATTTTTGGAGTTTTATTATAATGGTGTTTGCATTTTTTCCAGTAGTATATATTGGGAAGAAACGTATGACGGTTAATGAAATCAAAGATTCGAAAGGCTTAAAATTCTTGCTGGGAATTGTTGCAGTGATTGTAGTGGTATATTTAATAGGGACACTTTTGTCATCACCTATTATTAATGCGAAAAAATACCAAGCGTTATTAACAGTAGAAGAGGGAGAATTTACAACAGATATCGTGGAGTTATCTTATGATCAAATTCCAATACTAGATAAAGATTCAGCGGAACTTTTAGGAAATAGAAAGATGGGTAGTATGTCGGATATGGTATCACAATTTGAAGTTGATGATATTTACTCTCAAATTAATTATCAAGATAAGCCGGTACGTGTATCTCCGCTTGAATATGCAAGTGCGTTTAAATGGCTCACAAATCAAGAATCTGGTATTCCAGGATATATTATGATTGATATGACGACACAAGATACGGAGCTTATTCGATTAGATGAAGGAATTAAGTATTCAGAAAGTGAATATTTTAATCGCAATATCTATCGACATTTAAGATTTAATTATCCAACCTATATTTTTGATGATTTGAGTTTTGAAATTGATGAAGATGGAGTGCCATATTATATAGCACCAGTGAAGAAATACAATATTGGATTATTTGGTGGGGTGACAATCAGTAAAGTGGTAATCTGTAATGCAATTACTGGAGAAACTGCTGTTTATGACATTGAAGAGGTTCCAGAGTGGGTAGACAAAGCTTATTCAGCAGATCTGTTAGTGGAATTGTATGATTATTATGGAACATTAAAGAATGGATATATTAATAGTATTTTGGGGCAAAAAGATGCTGTGCAAACTACAAGTGGATATAATTATTTAGCAATTGATGGAGATGTATGGGTTTATACTGGTGTGACTTCAGTGACAAGTGATCAATCTAATATTGGATTTGTTCTAATGAATCAGAGGACAATGGAGACGAAATACTATGAAGTAGAGGGGGCAACAGAGACTTCGGCGATGTCATCGGCAGAAGGGCAAGTACAGAACTTGGAATATGTTTCAACGTTCCCGCTATTATTAAATGTATCAAGCGAACCGACCTATTTTGTGGCACTAAAAGATGATGCAGGATTAGTAAAAAAATATGCTATGATCAATGTACAGAAATATCAGTTGGTTGCTACAGGAGATACAGTAAGTGATTGTGAAGTGGCTTATAATGAAATGTTATTAAATAATGGTGTGACAGAAGAGGCTGTGGATGAAAGAGAAGAGGTTACAATTTCCGGGAAAATAACAAAGATAGCAGAAGTTGTATTTGAAGGAAATACTCATTATTTGCTTATGGTTGAAGGCTCTACAGAGCTCTATGATGTCGAAGTAGAATCATATGTTGATATTGTACGTTATGAAGTAGGGGACACAATTATTTTGGAATATAAAGTAGGAGAAGAAACAAATACTGTAGTAGGAATGGAATAGGATAGCACAAAAAAATAGAGGTAAACTCAAATTGGGTTTACCTCTATTTTAATATAAGTCTTAATTTATGATATTACAATCTACGATATTACATAATGCTTCTTTTGGTACGCTACAGCTTACGAAGAAGTCGATATTTTCTCTTTCAGATAATAATTTTACTCTGTTAATAAATCCTACTAAGTCAGCAGGAGCTATTTTATCTAATTTTAATAAACCGTCGATATAAATAACCTCGATATCATGATTAGCACTAATCATTCCATATAAAAATCCTATGTATTCATCTGCGTTCGCAATTGCCTTGTAATCCTTCATTACTACCACTCTGATAGAATGAGATAAACTTGAAGTTTCATTATGAGAATTCTTAATAAAAACTACATTTCCGTTAATTTCTTTTGCTGACGTATTTGCCAAGTCAAACATCTGTTTTGTTTTTCCGCTCCCCTTAGGTCCGATCAATAAATTTACCATAGCAAATCTCTCCTTTATGTGTTTTTTTATTTTGTACTTCTGTGTCGTTAAATATGTACATATTATACACCTTATGAAAGTTCAAAACAACTAAATTCACTAAAAAAACAAAAAATCATTCAGGGTGGGAATGCAGAAATTAAATTATTGTGATATAAAGACAGGATGTGTTATTCCAAGCGTATCGAAGGTGGAAAATAATTTGAAAAATGATATTTTTTATGTTAAAATATTAAGATATGTATGGAATATAGTAAGATTTCGGGAGGAAATGTGATGGCAACTTTATATAATCACAAAGCCGTTGAGCAAAAATGGTGTGAAAAATGGAAAGAGAATCCTGTGAATACAAAAGTAGACACAGATGGAAACAAAAAAGAAAAATATTACTGCTTGGATATGTTTCCATATCCATCAGGAAATGGGCTTCATGTAGGACATTGGAGAGGGTATGTTATTTCCGATGTGTGGAGCAGATATAAATTATTACAGAATCATTATATTGTACATCCAATGGGATGGGATGCATTCGGTTTACCAGCAGAGAATTATGCAATTAAGATGGGTGTACACCCAGCAAAATCTACTGCAGAGAATGTAGCGAATATCAAGAGACAAATCGATGAAATTGCCGCACTTTATGATTGGGATATGGAAGTGAATACGACAGATCCTGAGTTTTATAAATGGACACAATGGATATTTGTGAAGATGTTCAAAGAAGGCCTAGCATATGAGAAAGAATTCCCAATTAACTGGTGTCCTTCTTGTAAGACAGGTCTTGCGAATGAAGAGGTTGTAAATGGTGCTTGTGAGCGTTGTGGAACAGAAGTTACGAAGAAGAACCTTCGTCAATGGATGCTTAAGATTACAGCATACGCAGATCGTTTGTTAGATGACCTTGATAAATTAGACTGGCCTGAAAAGGTTAAGAAGATGCAAGCAGATTGGATCGGTAAAAGTTATGGTGCGGAAGTAGATTTCCAAGTGCAAGACTCAGAAGAAAAAATCACAGTATATACAACAAGACCAGATACATTATTTGGGGCAACATTTATGGTATTGGCTCCAGAACATGCACTTGCAAAAACACTTGCAACAGATGAAACAAGAGACGCAGTGGAAGAGTATATATTCCAATCATCTATGAGATCATCAGTAGATAGATTACAAGGGAAAGAAAAAACTGGTGTATTCACAGGTAGCTATGCAATTAACCCAATGAACGGGGAGCCAACACCGATTTGGTTATCAGATTATGTATTGGCTGATTATGGAACTGGTGCGATTATGTGTGTGCCAGCTCATGATGATCGCGACTTTGATTTTGCTACAAAATTCGAAATTCCAATTGTACAAGTTATTGCGAAAGATGGAGTAGCAATTGAGAATATGACAGAAGCTTATACAGAAGCTGTCGGAACTATGGTGAATTCAGGCGAATGGAATGGTATGGAATCTTCAGTTCTTAAGAAAGAAGCGCCACATATTATCGAAGAAAAAGGATTTGGAAAAGCAACAGTGAACTTCAAGTTACGTGACTGGGTATTCTCACGTCAACGTTATTGGGGAGAACCTATTCCAATTGTACACTGCCCAGACTGTGGAAATGTACCAGTGCCAGAAGATCAATTACCACTTACATTGCCAGAGGTAGAAACATACGAACCAACAGGTACAGGAGAGTCACCACTTGCGGGAATCGAAGAGTGGGTAAATACTACTTGTCCAGTATGTGGTAAACCAGCAAAACGTGAGACGAATACGATGCCTCAATGGGCAGGGTCCTCATGGTATTTCTTACGTTATGTAGATAATCACAATGCCGCAGAATTAGTAAATCCCGAAGTAGCAAAAGAGATGTTGCCAGTCGATATGTATATCGGTGGAGTAGAACATGCCGTTCTTCATTTGTTATATTCTAGATTCTATACAAAATTCTTACATGATATCGGAGTTGTAGATTTTGATGAGCCATTTACGAAATTATTCAACCAAGGTATGATTACAGGTAAAAATGGTATTAAGATGAGTAAATCAAAAGGAAATGTTGTATCTCCAGATGATTTAGTAAGAGATTATGGCTGTGATTCACTTAGAATGTATGAATTATTTGTGGGACCACCAGAATTAGATGCAGAGTGGGATGACCGAGGAATTGATGGAATCTTCCGTTACTTGAGACGTGTATGGACACTTGTAACAGATTCTATTGAAGCAGATGTAGCACCTACAAAAGAAATGATTAAGATTCGCAACAAGATGGTTAAAGATATTACTACACGCCTTGAAAATTTCAGCTTGAACACAGTTGTTTCAGGCTTCATGGAATACAACAATGCTATGATTGATTTAGCGAAGAAAACAGGCGGAATTGATAAAGAAACATTGAATACATTGGTTGTATTATTGGCACCATTTGCACCTCATATTGCAGAAGAAATGTGGGAGCAACTAGGTGGAAAAACAAGTGTATTTGCTACTGAATGGCCAACATATGATGAAGCATTAACGAAAGATGACGAAATCGAAATTGCTGTTCAGATTAATGGTAAAACTAGAGCTACAGTTGTTGTGGCTGCTGATGTTACAAAAGACGATGCAATTGCAGCAGGTAAAGTAGCAGTGGCTGATAAATTAACTGGAACAATTGTAAAAGAAATTTATGTACCAGGAAGAATTATCAATATCGTACAAAAATAAGTTTGGAAATATATAGAAAATAATAAGTTGAAATACTTGGGAAAGGATTGCGTTTCGCAGTCCTTTTTTCTATTAATACGAGGGGAATTGTGATATAATAAATGTGTTTAAAGTGTGAATTTTATGAGGAATGAAATATATGAAAAATAAAATTAAAGGATTGCTTATAGCGATTATACTATGTATTATCTATTCTGTTTCTATGGAAGTATCGGCAGAAGAAGCAAATGTGTTAAGTGTAGGGTATGTTTGGTATTATGATGAAGACGTAAGCGTTGGTAATCAAGACGAACAGGGGTATGGTTATGAATATTTGAACACTATGCTTGATTATATAGAACAGGATTATCAGTTGGAATTTCATGGATATTCTATTGAGGAAGGACTCGCACTCTTAGAAGCGGGAGATTTAGATATCTTCGGACCAGTAATGAAAACAAATGAAAGAGAAGCAGACTTTCTATATACAGAAGCAGATTTTGGTCAGCGATTAGGTTACATAGCAACACTTGATGAAACAGGGGTTTATTATGGTGATTATGTTAGTTTGAAGAATAAAAAAATAGCGATAATCAAAGATGATGCAATGCTTCCGTACCTAGAGGCGTTTTTAGAAGAAAATGGTGTAGAGGCAGAGATTATAGAAGTGGAAGAAATTATATTTCGATACGGATTAGAAAGTGGAGAGTATGATTACTGTGTCACAAGCTCAATTCAATCGATTACTGGTTTGAAAATAGTAGCAGAGTTAGGATTATCGCCGATTTATTATATTACAAGTAAAGAAAATACAGCGCTTATAGATGAGCTGAATCTAGCACAAGCTCAACTAAAAGAGGAGAAATATTTATTCCAAGAAAATCTATATTTGGAATATTTTGGCTATGTAGATGGAGAGTCCGTATATATTACAGAAAATGAATATTATCTAATGAGAATGCAACCTACGTACATTGTTATGTATTCAAAAGATTATGCACCATTAAGTTACATAGATAGTGATGGAAATCCAGCGGGTGTTTCGATAGATGTAATGACTCAGATGGCAGAAGAAGGGAATTTCAAGGTAGAATTTATAGAGGTAGGAGATGTGACAGAAGAGACAAAGGTAGATATGAGTCTCTTGATTAGATATGATAATAGTAATGTAATCGATATAATAGAAAGTGAACCTTATTTAGAATTGTCGTATTTGCTATTAGAAAAATATCGTACATCGCAGGAAGAGGAAGTTATAGGAGTTTTAGATTATTATGCATGGACTTCAAATGAATTAGCAGAGTTTACGCTAGGGAAAAAGGTTGTAGAATATGATTCGGTGAAAGCATTATTAGATGCATTTCAGTCAAATGAAATAAATGAGATGCTTATTACGACTCTAGAGAATAATATGTTGAGCGAAGAATTAAGCTCTATGGATTACATTACGACGACATTAACCATATCACAAAAAATTTGTATTGAATTTGACGAGGGATATAATGCTTCTAAAATAAACATTATTAATAAATTAATAGGAAATATTAATAGTGAAAGCATCAATTACTCATTGATGCAACATTTTGCAAATATGCAAGAATCAGCAGCGATAGAACAATATATTGAAGATAATATTACAGCAATATATAGTAGTGTTATTGTTGTATGTGGGATTTTATTCTTGGTCTTTTTGCAAAATACCATACGTAAAAAAAGAGCACTTCTAAAGCTTGTGAATTATGATAGCCTCACGGGGTTACGCTCAGAAAAGTCTTTTTTAGAAGAAGTAGGGAAGAAGTTAGAAGCGAACGACGAAGAGCAATACAGCATTCTTTCAGTAGACATTGATAATTTTAAGTATATCAATGAAACGTATGGATATGATAAAGGGACACAAGTGCTAAAAGCGTTCGCTGTGTACTTAGACCAAATTATAGGAGAGGAAGGCATTGTAGCAAGAGCTCATGCAGATAAATTTGTTATCTTAGTAAACACACTGCTTTTAGAGGAGAATATTGACAAGGAAATGCGTGAAGGAGATGCGAGTGCATATGCATGGCAAGGTATTTTAGGAGAAAAATACTCTTTCTCATTTAGCGTGGGAATTTACAAAGTGAAAAAAGGAGAATTAGATGTTCCTTACATGATAGACTGTGCCGTATTTGCTAAAAAGAAAGGAAAACGTGTTAGTGACAATACCATAACATTCTATACAGAAGAAATGTATTTGTCGAGAAAGAATAATAATATTATTGCGAATGCGATGGATGAAGGGATAGCAAATAATGAATTTGAAATGTATTATCAACCTAAAATAGATTTGAATACAGAACAACTAATAGGTGCGGAAGCATTAGTTCGTTGGAATAAAGATGATAAGATTATTTCTCCAGGAGAATTTATCCCATTATTCGAAAAGAATGGATTTATTATTAAACTAGATTATTATGTTATCAATAAAGTTTGTCAATTTATCAAAAATAATGCAGATATTGATATGCCGATTGTTTCCTTTAACTTATCAGGTGTTACTGTCATGGAAGAAGATGTGATCGATCAGATACTTGCAATAATAGGAAGGAATCAAGTAGAGGCAAAACAATTAGAAATTGAAATTACAGAAAGTGCATTGATAAGAAATTTTGAAGTAGCGATTCGTCGAATAGATAAATTACGAGCACTTGGATTTAAGGTGTCGATGGATGATTTTGGCACTGGGATTTCTACGCTTCATAGATTGAAAGAACTGACAGTAGATGTATTGAAAATTGATCGAGCGTTTATCGTAGATACGCTAGGAAACGAAAGAGGAATTCTAATAATTAAAAGTATCATAGATATGGCTGAGGTGCTTCATATGGAGACGATAGCAGAAGGAATTGAAACAGAAGAACAATTAATACTGTTAAGAAAACTAGGGTGTAAGGCAGGACAAGGGTACTACTTTGCGCGACCACTTGTAGCAAGCGATTTTCTTTTGAAATTAGTAAATAACTAGAAGCAATTCGTAGCTCTAAATAATGAAAACGAAAGAGGGATAAGGGGATGGAAACAAAAAACGCTAATAGGGAAAAAATCTATCAAGATGCGATGGAGATTATGGCGAAAGGATATTCATGTGCAGAGTCAGTAGTTGGTGCAGTATATAGGAATTTGGAAACAGGATTACCAGAAAAAGTGGTCGGAATAGCTTCTGGATTTGGTGGTGGTATTGGTGGATCGGGAAATACTTGCGGTGCACTTACTGGTGGTGTAATGGCGATAGGAATGGTGTTAGGCAGTGATGATTTGGAAAATGTCAATAATAAGAAGGCGCGCACTTTGGCAAATGAATTTATTTCTTGGTTTGCAGAAGAGAATAATAAAAAATCAACGATGTGTAGCGTTATTCTTGAAGATTTTGAAAAAGGTACTCCGATTCAGTTTACGTATTGCCAACAATTAACTGCACAATCAGCGGTGAAGGCAGTGGAATTAATTATGAGAGAGCAGGTGTAGAGAAGATGCAATACATATTTATTATTAATCCAGTAGCTGGAAGTACTGATAATAGCAAAAGTCTTATAGAAGAATTAAAACAATTAAATAATCCAAACTTACAATGGGTTATTACTAAATACGCAGGACATGCTACAGAATTGGTGAAGCAATATGCGGAACAATACATGAAGAGTGACGAAGAAGTTCGAATATATTCATGTGGTGGAGATGGAACGCTTAACGAAGTGATTCAGGGTGCATATGGATATCATAATGTGGCAGTAGGCTGTGTGCCTTGTGGAACTGGAAACGATTTTATACGTAATATAGGAAAAAAAGAAATATTTACTAATATTGAAAATCAAATACATGGTGACAGTATTGCAGTGGATTTATTAGATACGCCGAATGGAATATCAGCATCCATATGTTCAGTTGGATTTGATGCGAATGTAGGATATAACAATGTGAAATTTAAAAGATTACCGTTATGTGGTGGGAAAATGGCCTATAATTTGGCGGTTGTAAAATGTATGCTAGAGCCCATAAGTACTAGATTAAAGATTACCATTGATGATACAGTTTATGAAGGAGAATATTTATTAGCATGTATCGCAAATGGAACCACTTATGGTGGCGGTTTTAAAGGTGCTCCGGAAGCAGATATCACAGATGGATTAGTAGATGTTGTCTTAGTAAAAAAGATTAGTCGCTTATATATTGCGAAATTGATTGCGAAGTATTCTAAAGGAGCGCATATAGTTAATGGAGTAGTAGTGCCAGAATTTCAATCGATTATGGAGTTCCACAGAGGAAAAAAAATCACGATTGAAAGCGAGAAAGAGTTTATTACAAATCGCGATGGTGAATGTGGCCCATATAAGAAATTAGAAATTGTAGTGAAAAGTAAAATCTTGAAATTTATAAAACCTAGAGTGTCATAAAGACATTCTAGGTTTTTCTGTAGCATGTTTTATTTGAGTTGTAAGTAGTGGAAGCGTTTTTAGGTATTACACTTGTACTAGAAATTCCTTGATGTAATGCAGTGAAGCACCTACAGCTTGGGTAAACTGTCCTGTAGTTCCCACTATGATGTCGCCACGATTTAATGGAAATGTCGAAATAGAATTGATTTTACGTAGGAGTGTATTTAAGTCTTCTTCTTGAAAGTATGGAGCAAGATATCCACTGATAATTACTTTTCCATTTACAATGATGCTGAGGTTGCGAATAGCAAACGCAAGGTATCCTAGATATTCATCCCATATAGCCTGGCAAGTAGTGCCTGAATTTCGGAGTTGATTGAAAAATTGCGGGATGTCCATACCGGCAACATGCGCAAGAGCGTCAGCAGAACAATAGGTTTCGAGACAACCGCGTTTTCCACAGTAGCAAAGTGCACCATCATTATTTAAGCTTAAGTGCTCTATTAAACCACTATGCATATTAGTTCCTTTGTGAACAGTGCCGTCCGTTATAATAGCACCACCCATATTTCTATTCAGTAATAAAATAATAGCATCTGATAATTCTTGATGTTTCCACAGTTCAAGATTTGCAGCAGCTTTTGAGTCATGTTCTAATTTACATGGAAAATTGAAGTAAGGTTGTAAGTCTTGCAAACTCATGGCTTGATTGTCAAGAATTTTTCCGTAAATCACAGAATTTCCTTCACTAGAGATAATCCCTTGTGTCGCAATAGATAGTCCGAGAATATCAACAGTGGATAATTGGTTGCTTTGTATGAAAGAGTGCACATAGTCTGAGAACTGTTGGTAATAAGCAAAATCATGCTTGTATGTAAGAGAATAGGTGCACGAGCATAGAATAGAACCATATAAATCTGTAGCGACAATATCGATCATATCTTTTAGTATGGCTGCACCTAGCGAAATCTTCACGGTGGGAATGATTTCTATTGCATCAGCTTTTCTTCCACCAGTGGATTCGAAAAATCCATTCTTCTGAATCAATCCTTCTTCTTCTAATAGTTTGAGATTCTGATTCACTGTAGATAATCCCATCTGTAACTTTTGCGTGATAATTAATTTACAAGTACTTCGTTCCCTATAAATTAAATTATACACAGTATTTTTGTTGTGCTTTTTAACTTCCATGGTAGTCATACCTGTATCAGTCATGCATAAGTCTCCTTTGTAAATGATGAATATAGTATACTTTAAATCGGTTATAATAGCAAGAAAGCAATTTTTATCGTGATATTTCATAAAAATACAGTCGAAAATTTGTATGAAATGTCAATTGCAATATCTTGGTCAAATCATTAAACTGATACTTACGAGTAAGAGGTAAACGAAAGTAAAAGAAAGCAGAGGAAGAGAAGATGAAAAAAGTTGTATTTTATGGAAAACAAGATATGAGAATTGAAGAAAGTAATATGCCTTCTGTAGGAGCGAAAGATGTATTGATTCAAGTGAAAGCTTGCGGAATCTGTGGAACAGATGTACACATCTATGAAGGTGATAAAGGATCGGCTGATGTAGAGCAACCAACTGTATTAGGACATGAATATTCAGGGATTATTACAGAGGTAGGATCAGAAGTTACGAAATATAAAGTAGGTGACCGTGTATGCGTAGATCCGAACTGTTATTGTGGAGCTTGCGAGCCATGTCGTGATGGAAGGGTTCATTACTGTGAGGATATGCTGATCTATGGAGTAACAGTAGATGGTGGATTCCAAGAATATTGTTCAGTAAATGAAAAAGCAGTGTATTTATTAGGAGATAATACAAGTTATGAGCAAGGTGCTATGGTAGAGCCTTTGGGATGTTGTTTACATGGAATGGATATGTGCGAGATTACAGCTGGTAGCAGAGTTGTTGTGATTGGTGGAGGAATGATTGGACTGATTATGATGCAATTGGCTAAACTTGCAGGTGCGTCTAAAGTAGCATTACTTGAGCCTGTAGAAGCAAAGAGAAACGTTGCTTTAGAAATGGGTGCAGATGTAGCAATTAATCCAATCGGAACAGATGTGAAAGCAGAACTAAAAAAAGCAGGATTTAGATCTGTAAATACAGTAATTGAATGTGTTGGACGTACACAAACAATTGAACAAGCTATTGATATTGCTGGTAATAAAGCAGTGGTAATGATGTTTGGTCTTACAAAACCAGAAGAAGTTGTAGGAATTAAACCATTTGAAATCTTTAAAAAAGAATTAGTATTAAAAGCTTCTTTCATTAATCCATGTACACAACAACGTGCACTTGATTTAATTGATGCAGGGAGAATTGATGTTAGTTCTATGATTTATGGTAAAGGAAGTTTAGAGGATTTAGAAGAAGTGTTAAGAAAACCAGAACTTAGAGCAAATGGTAAATATTTAATTTGTCCTGAAAACTAGAAAAGAGGAGACCGGAGATAGGAGAAATGGAGAGTGCGATTTACGAAGCGGACACAACGAGGCTGTTACTTGCCTCTATAGTTGGAATTGTTTTACTATTATTATTGATTATTAAGTTTAAAATTCATCCGATACTATCTTTGTTAGTATCTGCATTATTTATAGGGTTAGGAGCTGGAATGCCAATTACACTACTCACGGAAACAGTCGAGAGTGGGGCAGGAAAAACGTTAGAAGGAATTGTATTGTTAATTGGACTAGGTTCTATGTTTGGTGGGATTTTAGAAGTGTCAGGTGGAGCAAAAAGCGTTGCGCAGACCTTAGTGAATAAATTTGGCGAAAAAAAAGCAGGTATAGCATTAGGCATTACAGGGCTGATTGTAGGAACGACCGTGTTTTTTGAAGCAGGTGTTATGATATTGATACCATTGGCTTTTGGTTTGGCTCAGAAGACAGGGAAATCGACCTTGATCTATGTGATTCCGTTATTAGCAGGGCTCGCAACAGGTTTTGCGTTTATTCCTCCGTCAGCAGGTTCAGTTCTTATGGCAAATATGCTAGGAGTTGACCTTGGAATTATGATAGTAGTAGGTGTGCCAACTGGTATTTTATCGCTCTTGTTCGCAGGAATATTTTGGTCGAAATATATAGGGAATCGCGTATTTGCAGCACTTCCAACTAATATTGAAGCAGATGCAGAAGAAGCTAATTTACCATCCTTTTATAGCGTAATGATGATTATCTTGATACCATTGATTTTGATATTATTAAGTACAATTTCTAGTTATGTAACTTTCTTAGATGTGGTGAAACCAGTTGTTTTATTCCTTGGAACACCATTTGTAGCTTTGATTGTCGCTATTTTTGTAGCTATGTATGTATTAGGAGTGAAGCAAGGATATACAGCAGAAATGTTGAAGCAAGTATTGGATAAGGCATTGAAGCCGACTGCGGGAATTTTGCTTGTAATTACTGGTGGTGGAATTATCAGTGAAGTACTGCAAGTGTGTGGTGTCGGAGAAATTGTAGGAAGTTCGCTAGAAAAAAGTGGATTACCATTGATACTCGTAGCTTTTCTTATTGCCGCCATTATTCGCATCTGCGTAGGTGCAGCGGTAGTTTCTATGACAATGACAGCAGGAATTATGATGACGATGCCAGCAGTAGCAGGGTTGTCACCACTTTATTTAGCGGCTATGGTTTGTGCAATTAATGGCGGAGCAACTGCGTTTAGCCATGTGAATGATTCAGGATTTTGGATGGTGTCATCGCTTCTAGAAATAAATGAGAAAGATACATTGAAATCGTGGACAATTATGGAGACAATTGTTGGATTTACAGGACTTGGATGTGCACTTCTTATTTCGCTAATTGCATAGTAAACCTGAGAAATATTGAACATAGATTAAGTAAAGAGATTTTATAGAAGTTGATTTAGTAGAAAAAGACTAGATGGAAATTAGAGTGAAACTAGATAGGAACTTAATAGGAGAAAAAGTTTTGAAAAAACATAAATTTGGCATTACAGCATTTGGTGAAGTACTGATAGATTTTACAGATATGGGAAAGAATAATAATGGACAGAAGTTATTTGCGCAAAATCCAGGGGGAGCACCTGCGAATGTGTTAGCGGCCGCTAGTAACTTGGGTTCAGAGACAGCGTTTGTAGGAAAAGCAGGTCAAGATATGCACGGAGCATTTTTAAAAGAAGTTCTTCGTGATACAGGAATCAATGTAGATGGTTTTTTGTTAGATGAAAATTATTTTACAACATTAGCGTTTGTAGAATTAAATGATAAAGGAGAACGATCATTTTCATTTGCAAGAAAACCAGGTGCTGATACGATGATGCTAGAAAGTGAAATGAACATGGAAGTGATTCTAAATAGTAACATTTATCATGTTGGCTCCTTATCTCTTACAAATGAGCCGAGTAGAAGCGCTACGTATCAGAGTTTGGAAAAAGCACGTGAGGAAGGTGTAATTATTTCTTATGATCCGAATTATAGAGCAAGACTTTGGGAGAATGAAGAAGCTGCAAAAGCTGAAATGAGAAATATTATTCCTGATATTATGAAGATATCAGACGAAGAAACAACTCTTTTGACTGATTGCAGTAGTCCAGAAGGGGCGGCGCAAGCGTTATTGGATAAAGGTGTGAAAATTGTAGTCGTGACACTTGGCAGTGAAGGAGCGTATGTTCTTACAAAAGAAGGCGGCCAAATAGTCAAGGGCTATAAGAGTAATGTGGTAGATACCACAGGCGCAGGAGATGCATTCTGGGGTGGATTCTTACATAAAGTCAACGAAAGTCAAAAACGACCAGAAGATATTACGCTAGAAGATGCAAGCACATTCGTACAGTATGCGAATGCAGTAGCAAGTCTATGCGTCGAAGGAAGTGGAGCGATTCCAGCTATGCCGGATGAAGCAGCAGCGGTGAGCCGAATGCTTAAATATATCTAGGAAATGAATTGGCACTATCAGATTTTGATAGTGCCAATTGTTATGATTAGTCTAATACCATGGGGGCGAGTAGCGGGATACCACCCTTCCTTTGCTAAATCTATCAGCTGCTTTGTAGAGTCACTAGGGTCATTAATCATACACGTGGTTAGCAAAACAGCTATTGGGTTATTCTCAGGAAAGGAAGAGTTACTGTGTCTCCTTGACCTAGCTCGTGAAGCAAAGAAGTATGATTGGCATGCGATTAAAACCTATAGGGAGTATATTTTTTGTATTGTTATTAGTTAAATACTTCAAGGCTTCTCTTCAATATCCCATTCATATGTGCAATTGCAGTCCCATAATTAGTCATTGGAATTCCTGCATCGACAGCGCATTGGATGCGATATTTCATTTCTCGTTCGTTTAGAACACAGCCTCCACAGTGAATGATTAAGCTATATTTATCTAAAGCTGCAGGAAATTCAGTGCCACTTGTGAATTCAAACTGAATATCTTTTCCCGTAAATTCTTTTATCCATCTAGGTAGCTTTACAGTACCGATATCGTCGCATTGGCGATGGTGTGTACAACCTTCTGAAATTAAAATAGTATCACCATCTTTTAAATTTTCTAAAGAAGCCGCACCAGAAACAAGCGTGTCTAAATTTCCCTTATGTCGTGCAAATAAAATAGAAAAAGAGGTTAATAAAATATCTTCTGGTACGTCAGCAGATACTTGTTTAAATGCTTGGCTATCTGTAATGACTAGTTTTGGTTTGGTACCAAGGGCATCTAAAGTATCTTTTAGTTCAGTGTCTTGCACTACGATAGCAGTACCACCTACCTCTAAGATATCTCGGATCGTCTGCTGCTGAGGCAGGATTAGACGACCCTTAGGTGCAGCAGAATCAATTGGTATTACAAGTACAATAAAGTCATTCTTCGCAATTAAATCTTGAACGATAGGACAGTCTAAATTTTCTTCTGGTATTTGAGCGGCAATAAGTTCTTTCAATTCATACATCTGTGTTGCATTATGCGCAGTTACCCAGATATATGGAGAGAGATTGGTAACATCAATGTTAGCAATTTGATCATTGTTTGCTAAATCAGATTTATTTAGAACCACAACGTAAGGAATATTTTTCTTTTTGATGCGCTCTAATATTTCGTTATCTTCAGCAGTAAATCCAATAGTTCCATCTACAACGAGGACAGCTATATCCGTCTTATTAAGCATTTGATATGCTTTCTTCATACGTAATTCACCTAAATCCCCGATATCATCGAGTCCTGGAGTATCGATAATTACAACAGGGCCTAATGGAAGAATTTCCATAGCTTTAAGAACAGGGTCAGTAGTAGTCCCTTTGACGTCAGATACGATGGCTAAACTCTGACCAGTGATTCCGTTAATGATACTGGATTTTCCAGCATTTCTTTTGCCGAATATTCCGATGTGTAATCTGTTTGAAGATGGTGTGTTATTTAAACTCATAAGTAGTTCCTCCTTTGATGAAATTAAAATCATTAAAATCTAAAGTCGCGTCTATTTTCATTTTCGATGGCATTTAAATTGTCTTTGACTATTTGTAGTACTTTCTCTTTCGGAATGTCTTTTAGAGAGTCTAGAATCAACGTATCACCGATGGCTTTTGTCTCAGGAGATGCATAATCCATAAGATATTCTTTGAGGGTCATAAGCGCATTAGGCAAACAGCAATTGGATATTTGACCATTCTTACATAGTGTCATGAAACGGTCACCTGTTCTTCCTTCACGATAGCAAGCAGTGCAGAAACTAGGAATATACCCAAGTTCCATTAGCCATTTTACAACTTCATCCAGTGTGCGAGTATCGCTAATGTCAAATTGTGCAGAATTTTCTTCTTCAGGTTCAGGATCTGCATATCCACCTACACTGGTTTTAGAACCACCGCTTACTTGGGAGATACCAAGGTCTAGAACGCGTTCACGACAGGCTTGGCTTTCGCGAGTAGAAACAATCATTCCAGTATATGGAACAGAGATTCTTAGACAGGCAACAATTTTAGCAAAGATGTCGTCACTAATACCATTTGTAAATGCATCTTTGTCAATATCATCTGCATCGCATAGACGAGGTACGCTGATTGTATGAGGACCTACACCGTGAACTGCTTCAAGATGTTCTGCATGCATAAGGATTCCAGCAAATTCATAGCGATATTTATCAAGACCGAATAATACGCCTAGCCCTACGTCATCGATGCCACCTTCCATGGCTCTATCCATAGCTTCGGTGTGATAATCGTAGTTGTGTTTTGGACCAGTTGGATGTAATTGCTCATAACTTTCCTTGTGATATGTCTCTTGGAAGAGAATATAAGTACCGATGCCAGCGTCTTTTAGCATACGATATTCTTCCACAGTAGTAGCCGCGATATTGACATTTACACGGCGAATTTCACCATTTTTATGCTTGATACTATAGATAGTTTTGATACATTCAAGAATATATTCAATAGGATTATTGGTTGGGTCTTCTCCTGCTTCAAGAGCTAGACGCTTATGCCCTAAATCTTGTAAAGCGATTGTCTCTTTGCGAACTTCTTCTTGTGTTAATTTTTTACGTGCAATATTTTTATTCTTCAAATGATAAGGACAATAGGTGCAACCGTTGATGCAATAATTAGATAAATAAAGTGGAGCAAACATTACGATACGATTTCCATAGAAATCTTGCTTGATTTGTTTGGCAAGCGTATAGAGTTCTTGATTTTTTTCTTCGTTTTGACAGGCTAGTAAGACAGAAGCTTCACGATGCGTCAGACCTTTGCGCAGTTTTGCTTTTGCTATAATTGAATCAATTAGTTCGAGATTATCTTTATTAGCGTCAGCATAAGCTAAAGATTCTAATATCTCCTCATTATCAATAAATTCTGTAGCTTTCATGGAACTAGGATTATACATGGTATTTCCTCCTTGAGTAAGTTGTGGCATCTTATAAGTATGAACAATGCGATGAAAATAGGTTGACGTAGTTACATGTTTTTCGAATCACCGATATCACTGATTATTTCATAATGAATCTTGGATATTCGTCTTTTTAGTTCGTTTAATAATTCAGCAGATTCGTCTCCAGTGCAGAGTTTATTATCATAGAGTGAATAATTTTCTCGGACTTTTGCTGGTGAGAGATTGGGCATGACAACATTTGCGCCTGCAAGGATTCCTAGTTCGCGTCCCATGGAATCAATGGTTCCCAGTGCAGTCGTAGCTGGCAGTAATAGCTTTGGAATCATCAAGCGAAGGAGTCCAATCAGAAATAAAGTGAGTTTGAAATCCCCAGATTTTTCTTTGGCAAAAGGGGTGTCATGGTGACATATAAAAGGACCAATCCCTACCATTTGTGGATTTAGCTCTTTGATAAATAATAGGTCTTCTACGAGATGTTCTGTAGTCTGATAAGGGGAACCAACCATGAATCCAGTACCGACTTGATAGCCAATCTTCTTTAAATTCCATAGGCAATCTTGGCGATTACTAGCTGTTAGGCTAGAAGGATGTAGTTGACTATAATGGGTAGCATTGTGTGTTTCATGACGAAGCAGATAGCGATTGGCACCAGCTTGATAAAGGGCTTCATAAGTCTCATATGATTTCTCACCGATTGATAGCGTGATGGCACAATCAGGATACTGATTGCGAATGGCAGAAACTATTTCAATCATACGTGCATCTGTAAAATAAGGGTCTTCCCCACCTTGGAGAACAAAGGTGCGAAAGCCTAAGCGATACCCAGTTTCACAGCAGGCAAGAATGGTATCTTTATCTAGACGATATCTAGTAGCGTTACGATTACTGGCGCGAATACCACAATAGTAGCAATCATTTTTACAATAGTTCGTATACTCTATAAGTCCGCGTATATAGATATGATTCTTGTAGTGTTCTGATTGGACTTGGCGAGCTTTTTCATACAAATATTCTGCAATGTCAGGATTGCAATTTTCCAGTAATTCTGTAAACTCGGAAGCGGTTAGTGTGTGATATTTTTTTAATTTGTCTATTAGTTTTCTTGAATAATCTGTACTCACAAGAAACCTCCTATTATTTATTTCTACTTTTGGTATATACAGTTTTAGAACTGATACCAGATAGCATACCGATTTTTCCGGATAGAGAGCTGATAATATCGGCAGGGGCATCAATAACGATGCTAATGACCGAAACATTTTTGTCAGTATGTGGAATTCCCATTCTTCCCAAAATGTACGAGCTATTTTGTGATAATAATTGATTTAATTCATGAATGGCATCTTTTTCTTCCACGATGATACCAATTAGTGCAATTCTTGTTTCCATAAAATCTCCTTTCCAAAACTGATTGTTATGAATACAAAATAGGCAAGAAAAAATACTCTGCAAGAGCGCAGAGTATTAAAAACAGGAGAATAGGAATTCTATTCTCTGATCAATCCAAATCTGTGCGCCTTTTTACTTAGGTGTGACCCTTTGTAATTAGTACGATTTGGTTTAGTATAACATGGATTAAAATAATACACAATGCTTCGTGAAAGGAGAATGTTATGATTTTTCCTTGATTAATCCAGAACGATAAGCATGTAATAATTTTTGCAAATCCGCTATATTTTCTTTGATATTCATTCCGATATCGGTATCCCCTACTAGCTTTCTAGTGATAACACGTTGTACGATTAGATTTTCTGAAACGATATCACTTTCATTTTCAATCGCATCTTCCGTTGAGAGGAATGGCTTGTGGGCAGCTAAACGTAACCCATAGCTATTAGAAATGAGTGTATAGCCAGCAATTCCTGTTTGTTTTTGGTAAGCCTTCGAGAAACCGCCATCGATTACAAGTACCTTCCCGTTACATTTGATAGGACTTTCACCATCAATAGATTTTACTGGTACATGGCCATTGATAATGTGAGCATTCGATGCATCTAATTGGAAATGTTCCATAATCATATTAATCACAGAACAGTCATCTAGCTTGTAATAATACGGATTCTTTGATTCTTTATGTAGCTCTTTGTCATCAATGAAGTGGCGTTCAAAAGTGGCCATTTTATCTTTACCAAATAATGGTGAGTTAGGATGTAGCCAAATATACCACATTAAATCTCTACCGAAATCTACTTCGTCTAAATCCGTAGAAAAAAATCCTTTTCTTATAGAAGAGTCGAGAAAATCATACCAATCTTTTCCCGTGTAGGTGTTTCCAAGTAAAGTGATCTCTTTGAATGATCCAGTTGCATCTAATAACACACATCCATGATACAGTAAATTACCATTGCACACTTTATATAATCCACCATTTGATAATAAGAAACGTACATGTTGTTGCAGCTTTTCGCAATGAAGAAAAGCACTTTCAAGACGACTCATAATATCTAATTCTTCATTTGTTAGAGTATAAGGATTGGCAGAATCAACAGTAGGGAAACTTGTGTCTTTCATAGTATAGATTTTCCCGTCTATAGTGATGGTATTGTCTTTATAGTTAATGAGATGGAGTAAGTTACGATTCTCAAGTTCAAAGTCTGGTCGAGCGTGTATAATATTTCCTTCGATTTTGAATTGTAGGATAGTAATGGCTTTGTGTATCATAAGATTAATCTTTGATTCTTGGTTTTCATAAGACTCACCTTTTAAAGTGAAGCAACTACAAGGATCATCGTTATAATGATTCATGGCATAAGAAGCAAGAGGAAGTAGATTGATTCCATATCCGTCTTCTAAGATATCAAGATTGCCATATCTAGCACATATACGGATAACATTAGCAATACAAGCTTGTTGTCCTGCTGCAGCACCCATCCATAAGACATCATGATTACCCCACTGAATATCAACGGAATGATACGTCATTAATTGATCCATAATAATTTGAGGACCAGGACCTCTATCATAAATATCACCTACAATATGAAGTTGATCTATTACAAGACGTTGTATCAATTCGCTCATGGCGATGATAAATGCTTTGGCACGCCCAGTTTCAATAATAGCATGTACAATAGAGTTATAATAAGATTCTTTGTCTTGAATTTCGGCTTTTTCTGTAATCAATTCCTCGATGACGTAGGCAAAGTCGCTAGGTAATGATTTTCGTACTTTTGAACGGGTGTATTTACTACTTACAGTTTTACACACTTCAATAAGGCGATAAAGTGTTAGTTTATACCACTCATTTACATTAGATTGTTTTTTTAATAAAATATCCATTTTCTCTTTTGGATAATAAATGAGTGTTGCGAGGGTCTGTTTATCTTCAGTACTTAAGGTATGTCCAAAGATTTCATCGATTTTACGCCTAACAGATCCAGAACCATTTTTGAGCACATGTGAGAATGCTTCATATTCTCCATGAATGTCCGTTAAAAAATGTTCCGTTCCTTTAGGTAAATTTAAAATAGATTGAAGATTAATGATTTCGGTAGATGCCATGGCAATTGATGGGTATTTTTCAGCTAGACGATTGAGGTATTTCAGTTCTAGAGAATCCATATAGTACTCCTTGCATATTAAATTTAGGTTGATAAAGGTAACCTATAATCCTCTTTTAACTGTATATTATACGAGAATATTTTGTATAATAACTTTATTAGAAGAGCGGTAAGTATTAATGATTGTATTTAGTATATCAGTTGAGCTAAGAAATGCAAGTGTTGAACCCAAACTATATTTGACACTATCTATATAGTGCCAAATACCTTTTTGTATTTCTTGAGATTTCCACGGTTATTTATTATGATGAGTATAACAAATAAGTGATTGGCCAATCATTACGGGAAAATAAAAATGTATGAGGTGAAAATATGAAAGAGAAAGTTCAAGTATTTGGAAGAGCATTAAGTGGCATGGTTATGCCAAACATAGGTGCATTTATTGCATGGGGGATTATTACAGCATTATTTATTGAAACAGGGTGGATGCCAAATGAAACGTTTGCACAGTTAGTTGATCCAATGTCATATACACTATTGCCATTATTAATTGCGTATACAGCAGGTACGAATGTGCATGGTCAACGTGGTGGTGTTATCGCAGCTATTGCAACGATGGGGGTGATTGTAGGTTCAGATATTCCGATGTTCCTAGGTGCGATGATCGTAGGTCCTTTATCCGCATATATTATTAAAAAGTTTGACAAAGCAATCGAAGGAAAAGTAAAAGCAGGATTTGAGATGTTGGTAAATAACTTCTCAATTGGTATAATCGGTGCTATTCTTACGTTAATCTCGATGATAGGAATTACGCCACTTGTTACATGGTTAAACAATATAATGGAAGCAGGTGTATCTATCTTTGTCGAGAATGGATTATTACCACTTGCAAGTATTTTTGTAGAACCAGCAAAGATTTTATTCCTAAATAATGCCATTAATCATGGAATCTTATCACCACTTGGAATTCAAGAAGTAGAGGAACTTGGAAAATCGATTTTCTTTTTATTAGAATCGAATCCAGGACCAGGACTTGGTATTTTATTAGCTTATTGGCTTGTTGGAAAAGGCACTGCAAAGAGTACAGCACCAGGGGCAGCAATCATTCATTTCTTTGGTGGGATTCATGAAATTTATTTCCCATATGTATTGATGAATCCTTTTTTACTAATTTCAGCAATCTGCGGTGGAGCAAGTGGGATCTTTGTATTTCAATTATTTGATGTTGGACTAACAGCGCCAGCTTCGCCAGGAAGTATCTTTGCAATTTTAATGATGTGTGATCGCAGTTCGTATTTGGGACTTATTTTAGGGGTAGTAGTATCTACAGCAGTTTCATTGTTAGTATCGATTCCACTATTAAAATTCATGGGTAAGGATACGAGTATTGAAGATGCACAGGCGAAAAAAGATAGCATGAAGCGAGTGGCAAAAGGAATTGCAGAGCCAGTAGAAGGTACAAGTACGGGAGCAGAAAAAATTACGAAGATTGCATTTGCATGTGATGCAGGAATGGGATCAAGTGCGATGGGTGCCACAGTAGTACGTAAGAAATTAGCAGCAGCAGGGCTTGATAGTATAGAAGTTATTCATACCTCGGTATCATCGATACCTGCAGATGTGCAAATAGTAGTAACACATCAAAATTTACAAGAGCGCGCAACAAGTAGTAATCCAAAAGCTGAGCAAGTATTGATTACTAATTTTATGAACGCACCAGAATATGATTTGTTAGTAGAAAGCCTTAAAGGTAGGGTATAAAATAATATTTTAAAATAAAAACTGTTAGAACTATTCGATATTTTGGATGTTTCTAACAGTTTTTTGGTGAAAATACACAAAAAATATGATAGAATATAACTATAGACTAAGTAGGGAGGTGGTAAGTGTGTTAACACCTAGATTAAAGCAAATTTTGGTAGTACTTTTAAAAAGAGAAGAAGTGATAGCGGTCAAACAATTAGCAGACCATATAGGGGTAAGTAAACGAACGGTGCAGCGTGAATTAGAGTATATTGATAAGAGTTTGAAGCCGTATGGAATCACCTTTGTTTCAAAGACTGGTGTAGGAGTATGGTTAGAAGGTGAGGCAGAGAAAAGGCATGCCTTATTGGAACAAATTATATCGGAAGATATGTATGATACAGGGAATAAGGAAGAAAGAAGAAAGCGACTCATTTTAGAAATTTTAAAGGATAAAGAATTAAAAAAATTATTTGTCTATAGTAGTAAGTTTAAAGTGAGTGAAGCTACAATTAGTAGTGATTTGGAAGCGATTGAGTCTTGGATTAACCAATATGACTTACAGATTGTACGCAAGCCAGGAAGCGGGATACTGGTGGAAGGAACAGAGAAAAGTTATAGAAGAGCAATTCGAGCATTTGTAGAAGAAAATATAAATACTACGTTGATTCGTGAAATTTATGAACCGACTTATGACACCACCGCAACCTATGAAATAATTAAGCGCAGTGGAATAGGACAAATGCTAGAAGAAGATGTGATGAATAGTGTAGTGAATAGCATTGTAAAGTTGAAAAATCCAAACATACAGTCATTAACAGAGAGTTCTTATATAGGTTTGGTCATTCATATCTCTATTGCAATTAATCGAATACTTCACGATGAGACGATTGAGGCTGATGATTCATGGCTTAAGAGATTTGAGTCAGATGAAGATTATGAATTGGCAGAAGATATTGTGTGGGCACTAGAAGAGACGTTTGATATCGAGATACCAGAACTAGAAGTTGCATATATTTGTTTGCATATAAAAGGAGCAAAGCATGAGCACATCTATTGGGAAGGTAAACGAACACTTCAGATAGAAAATGCAGAACTTACACAACTATTAAATGATATGATTTATGCGTTTGATTCAGAAAAAGCATATTTGTTAAAACAAGATGAAGAGTTTATACAAGGCTTATTAGCACATTTACAGCCTACTTTAATTCGATTGAATTACGATATGCATATCCAAAATCCGATATTAGAGGGTGTAAAAAGAGATTACGAAGAGGTATTCGAAAAGTGTAGAAAGGCTGCAGAGGTACTAGGCGCTTGGGTCAATAAACCTATTCCAGAAACTGAAATAGGATTTTTGACTGTACATTTTGGGGCCGCGCTTGTACGGGCCGAAGGTCGCCAGGAGATTCTTCGACCAGTTCGCGTAGCAGTGGTTTGTTCTAGTGGAATTGGAATCTCGAGATTAATGTCTTCGAAACTCACAAAAATATTTCAAGAGAGGATGATAGTCAAGACATATGGGAAACGAGATTTGTCCGCATATGAAGAAGGAAAGCATGATTTTTGTATTACCAGCATTTCTATAGATAATCTCGAAATACCTAAAGTAGAGGTTAGTCCATTGCTGAATGATGAAGAAATAGAAGAAATACGACGAATGGTATATAAATACGAAAGAGTGCCAGAGAAGAATCAGTATTCAAATGGTTTTGTTGATCATATGGAAGAGGTACACATCGTAGCGACGCAAATCAAGAAAATAATCAAAGATATGAGTATACATCGAGTGCCAAAATCCATGTTGTTTGATCAGTTATTGAGAGAAATTGGACAGGTATTGTCACCACATGTCGAGTGTCAGCAATTGATTAAACAGAATTTGATGGAGAGAGAGCAGATATCGACCCAGATTTATGCAGAATTTGATTTTGCATTATTGCATACAAGGACAGAAGGAATTACTAGTCCGTGTTTTCATATTTGGATGACAGATACACTCGAGGCATTTCAAGAACCATACATGAAAGGAATTCATATTGCATTTGTGATGCTCGTCCCAATAGACGGCTACTTACAAACGAATACAGAAATACTAGGGAATATTAGTACGATGTTAGTTGAAAATGCAAAGTTTGTTGAAGCAGTAAGAAATGTAAATGAAGCAGAAGTTCGTAATATTTTATCTGCGCAATTGAAAAAATATTTTGCTTTATACCTTTCGAAATTCACGGATGTATAAAAATGAGTTATTTAAAGAAAATAGAATGATAGATGGTTATAGACCTTTGCATTTGACACTATCTGATAGTGCCAAATACAAAGGTCTTTTGATTGTAAAAATTAGTGCCAAGAGATATGATTAACTCAAGAAAAGAAAACAAGTGAAACGAAGTAATGAAGAAAAGCAATGGGAGAAAATCCTAGTGGGAAGGAAAATTAAAGGAGGCAAATATGTTTTTTAAGAAAAAGAAAGAAGCAGAAGTAAAGGTAGAAGAAACAAGTGTTAAGAAAGAATTGTTATACAAAGAAAATATTCAAATCAATTGTCCATCAGATACCCAAGAAAATGTAATTAGAACGATCGGACAAATGTTAGTGGATACAGGGTATGTAGAAACACCTTACATCGAAGCGATGCTCGAAAGAGAAAAGTCATTTTCAACATTCATGGGAAGTGGATTAGCATTACCACATGGTGTAGAAGCAGCTAAGAAAGAAGTGAAAGAATCAGGAATCGCAATTATGGTATTCCCAGAAGGAGTTATGTGGGGAGATGAGTTAGCAAACATCGTAATAGGAATCGCAGGTGTTGGAGAAGAGCATTTGAATATCCTAGGGATTATTGCAGAGAAAATGATGGATGAAGATGCAGCAGAGAAGTTAATGAATGGAGATGTAGATACTATCTATAGAATACTCTCTGGAAAGGAATAAAAATGATTGTAACAGTAACTATGAATCCTGCAATTGATAAAACAATCGATGTGGAGAGCTTGCAGGTTGGAAAACTCAATAGAATCAAAAGAGTAGAGCAAGATGCAGGCGGGAAAGGAATCAATGTATCGAAGACAATACAGGCCCTAGGCGGCGAAAGTATTGCAACAGGGTTCCTTGGTGGAAGCGCAGGGAAAATGATAGAAAATGTATTGCAAACGATGGGAATTACAACGGACTTTGTACATGTGGATGGTGAGACAAGAACGAATACCAAAGTGATAGATGCTAATAGCGAGCTAACAGAATTAAATGAACCAGGTGTGGTGATTACAGAGGCACAATTACAGAAACTCATGCAGAAATTAGAAGCGTATGCATCGGAAAACACGTTAATTGTGTTGGCAGGAAGCTTACCAGCAGGAGTTCCGAAAGATACGTATGCAGTCCTTATAGAGATGCTTCACAAGAAAGGGGCAAAAGTCTTACTAGATGCAGACGGAGAACTATTTAGAAATGGAATAGAAGCTGGTCCAGATATGATCAAACCCAATAGAGATGAATTATCTGAGTATGCTGGAATAGTAGGAAAAGCAACGGATGAAGATTTATTAGTAATAGCAAAAACATTTCAGGATAAAGGAATTGAAACAGTGGCAATATCAATGGGGTCTGAAGGCGCCATGATGATACAAGGAAATCGAAAAGTGAAGTGTCCAGTACTAAAAATCAAAGCCCACTCAGCAGTAGGTGCTGGAGATGCAATGGTAGCTGCTATGGCATATTCATGGCAACAAGAACTAGAATTTGAAGAAATGGTGAAGCTTTGTCTAGCAACATCAGCAGGAGCAGTTACTACAATAGGAACGAAACCACCAACAATGGAAGTGGTGGAAGAACTGAAAAAACAAGTGGAAATCAGAATAATATAAAAATAAAAAACAACAACATAAAATAAAAGAATGGAGAGTAAAGAGATGAAGACAAAAGCAGTTAGAATGTATGGAGCATTTGATTTAAGATTAGAGGAATTCGAATTACCACCAATTAAAGATGATGAAATTTTAGTAAAGGTAGTAAGTGATAGTATTTGTATGTCAACATACAAGACAGTAGAACTTGGTAAGAAACATAAAAGAGTGCCACAAAACATTGAGACAAACCCAGTTATCATAGGTCACGAATTTGCAGGAACAATCGTAGAAGTTGGAGAAAAATGGAAACATCAATTTAAACCAGGTCAAAAATATGCACAACAACCAGCACTTAATTATAAAGGAAGCCTTGCATCTCCAGGTTACTCATATGAATTTTTTGGAGGAGCTTGTACGTATTGCATTATTCCACAAGAAGTAATGGAACTTGGATGCTTAATGGATTTTGATGGAGATAGCTACTTTGAAGCGTCACTTGGAGAACCAATGAGTTGTGTAATCGGTGGATTCTATGGAAACTATCATACAAATAAAAGAAATCATGATTTAGCAGTAGGTGTAAAAGAAGGCGGAGATTTAATCATTCTTGGTGGATGTGGCCCAATGGGACTCGGTGCAGTTAGCTATGGAATGCAATTGGAAAAGAGACCGAAAAGAATTGTAGTAACAGACATTGATGATGCCAAAATTGCAAGAGCAAAAGAAGTGATTCCAGAATCAAAAGCAGCAGAATGGGGCGTAGAATTACTCTATGTAAATACAGCGAAAATGGCGGATCAAGTAGAAGAATTAAAAGCTATTACAGGTGGCAAAGGGTACGATGATGTATTTGTATATATTCCAAATAAATTTGTTGCAGAGTTAGGGGATAAAATCTTAGCGTTTGATGGTTGTTTAAATATATTTGCTGGATCGACAGATAATCAATTCTCAGGAGAAATCAACTTATACAATGTACATTATACAAGTGCACATGTGATTGGAACAACAGGTGGAAACACAGATGACTTAATAGAGGCTAACACATTAGCAGCCCAAGGCCGAATTGAACCAGCAGTTATGGTTACCCATGTGGGAGGTATGGATAGTATCATTGATGCAACAATTAATTTACCAAAGATTCCAGGCGGAAAGAAACTAACGTATACACAATTTGATATGCCATTGACAGCTATCGAAGACTTTGGTAAGTTGGGAGAAACAGATCCACTATTTGCAAAATTAGATAAGATATGTCAAGCGAATAGAGGGTTGTGGAGTGCAGAAGCAGAACGAGTACTATTTGAGCACTTTGGAGTGGAAGACTAAAAAGCCATAGCGATAAATCATAATAGGAATATAAATAGAATAGAGAAAAAATCAAGAAAATAGAGGAGAGTATAGATATGGTATCACAAAAAGTAATAGTAAGTAATCCTTCTGGAATTCATGCAAGACCAGCAAGTGTATTGGTAAAAACTACAGCAAAATGTAAATCAAATGTAATCATAATGGTAGGCGAGAAAAAAATAGTAGCAAAGAGTATTTTGAATGTAATGGCAGCAGCAATTAAATGTGGCACGGAAATTGAAGTACAATGTGACGGCGAGAATGAAGTGGAAGATTTAAAAGAAGTTGTAGCTTTGATTGAAAGTGGGTTAGGAGAGTAATCAGATGAAAGAATTGTGTGTGGAAAAGACTGCTTCTAGAGGGATAGCGGTAGCTCCAATTTTCAAATATGAAGCATTAGATTTAACACCCGAAATGACGTGTATAGAAGAAGACAGCATTTCAGAAGAGAAAGAGGCTTTTGCGAAAGTAAAAGCTTCTGTAATGAAAGATTTGGAAGAACTAGCGAAAGAAAGTGAAATCTTCGAAGCACACCTTGAAATTGCTGATGATTTTATGTTAGAGGAAAGCGTGAACACTAAGATAGAATCGGAACACAAAAATGTTCAATATGCAGTGTCAGAAACAGTAGAAGAAATTGCAGAAATGTTTGCCATGATAGATGATGAATATATGCGTGAAAGAAGTGCAGATGTCAAAGATGTTGGGAAACGTTACATGGCGAAATTAAAAGGACAGGACTTACCAGACTTAGGACTAATTACAAAGGAAGTTGTAGTAATAGCCAAAGACATGTATCCTTCAGATACAGTGAAATTAAATCCAGAATATGTAAAAGGAATTATTACAGAAGAAGGCGGCGTAACAAGCCATGTTTGTATTATGGCAAATAGTATGAACATTCCAATTATCGTTGGAGCATCAGGTATTTTAGCTCAAACACAACACGATGAGATGATATGTATGGATGCTAATAATGGTCAAATCTATATTCAACCAACAGATGAGATAAAAGTAGAATTTGAAGAAAAGAAACAAGCATATCTTGTTGAAAAACAAAAATTAGAGGCTCTGCGTAATCAAAAGATAACAGATAAAAATGGAAAACCAATTTGTCTATGTGCAAATATTGGAGATGTAGAAGAATTGCGTTATGCTATGAAGACCAATATTCATGGAGTGGGGCTATTTAGAAGTGAATTCTTATATATGGAGAATGGTCATTTCCCAACAGAAGAAGAACAATATGCCGTGTATAGTGAAGCAGCAAGAATCTGTCCACAAGAATTGACGATTCGTACCTTAGATATCGGCGGTGATAAATCCCTTCCATATTATGAATTTGAACAAGAAGAGAATCCTTTTTTAGGATGGAGAGCTATACGTATTTCTTTAGAATTAAAGGAAATGTTCAAAGAACAATTAAGAGCAATATTAAGAGCAAGTGCATTTGGAAACGTAAGAATCATGTTTCCTATGATTATTGCCATGGAAGAGTTACTAGATGCAAAAGCAATCGTAGAAGAGTGCAAAGCGGAGTTGAGAGCAGAAGAAGTTGCCTTTGATGAACAAATACAGATTGGTATGATGATTGAAACACCAGCAAGTGTATTATTAGCAGATGAATTTGCGAAAGAAGTACAATTCTTTAGTATAGGAACCAATGATTTAACACAATACTTACTGGCAGTAGATAGAGGAAATAAAAAGATTGCAGATCGTTATAGCTATTTCCATCCTGCAGTTGTAAGAGCAATTAAACATGTGATTTCAGCTGGGCACGAAGCAGGAATTGTAGTAGGAATGTGCGGTGAAATGGCAGGAGATACTAAGGCTACAGAATTATTAATGGATATGGGTCTTGATGAATTCAGCATGTCAGCTGGTAGCGTGGATTATGTCAGAGCATGTATATTAGATTTAATAAAATAAAAACAAGCAGGGTGTAAAAATAGATGTAAAAATGAATCTATTTTCTACATCCTCTTTTTTGCGGTTTGTTCCATCTATCTATCGTCAATAGACTTCAGCGTATTCGTTATTTTCTTGGGAAATAAGGTGATATATATGTGCTACGTTTTGAAAGTTACTTGAAACATTTGATATAAAATGTTAAAATTTAGTGAACAGAAAATTTAAGGGAAAATGCATATTAAATAGAAATGAATGAGTATTATTGAATATGATTGGGGAGAACACATGAAATTTAAATTTCGAATTGTAGTGCTAAGTCTATTATTTATTATCATATGTCCGATATCAGCCTATGCGTCAACTAACAGTGATGATGTAGACGTGATTAAAGTGGGCTATATATTGAATTATGGAACGTTACAGACACCATGTTTTAAAGGCTCAGAGGGTTATTTATATGAATATTTAGATAAATTACTTGAGTATACAGAGGAAGATTATGAGCTTGAGTATATAGAATGTTCTGTTTCAGATGGAATGGAGATGTTAGAAGCGGGTGAAATCGATTTGTTTGGTCCGGCTCAGTATACAGAGGAGCGAGATGAAAAATACATCTATACGGAGCATAGTTTTGGAAATGAAACATCTTTTATATCTGCATTAGCGTCGAATAATGTGTTCTATAATGATTTTGATAGTATAGGAAGAGGAAAGATTGGTGTACTAGAAGGTGACGCTAATATAGAAGCGTTAAAAACGTTTATGGAAGAGTATGATTTGGATCCTACGATTGTGATGGTAGAAGAGAATACGTTTGTAGAAGATATGAAAAATGGACTGTACAACTATTGTTTGACAAGTTCGATGCAGACGGATGAAGAATTGATGGTTGCGACTAAGATTGAAACAAATGAAATATATTATATAGCAAATGATAGTAGGCAAGATTTGATTAATGATTTGGATCAAGCAATTGAGCAGTTAGAAGAATACGAATATTTATATCAGGAAAAATTATATATCAAGTATTTTGATCATAACTTGAATGAAAATGAATATATTTCTCAAGATAGTTTTAATTTAATACAGATGCAAGTAGTCTACAATGTAGGGTATTCAGATGATTATGCTCCGCTTAGTTACACAGATGAGGATGGAAATCCACAGGGATTAGCAATTGATATGATGGAAATGATTAAAGAAGCATCTAGCATTAATATCAATTATATTAATCTTACGGAGAATCCAGAGATGGAAAGTTCAGTAGATATGAGTTTGGCTTTTGTTCATTCCAGTGATAGTGATTTGAATATGCAAGAATCAGATGCGTATATGGAAGTTCCTTTATTTCTCGTCCAACATCCTGAGGTGTTAGAAGCGGGCTATGTAGCAGATGGCGATGATACTAAGATTGGAATGTTAGATTATTATGGGCAACAAGGAAATCCATTCTATATTAATCTTAATAATAGTAGAACGGTAATCTATAGCACAGTAGAGGCATTGAGTCAAGATTTTATTGCTGGAGAATTAGATGAAGTGATACTCACTACGATGGGATTAAATCGTTTAGAAGATTATACTACGGATACAGTGGTAACAGCTATGGGGTCATCACTAGAACTTACAATCTTGTTTCAAGAAGGCTATCCAGAAGAGAAGATTGATATTTTTAATCGATTGATATCGCAGTTGGATCAATCTGCTTTAGATTATTCTTTGACGAAGCACTCATCCTTGACAGAAGTTAAGAGTTTTACAGAAATATTGAATGCGTATCGTTGGTTTATTTTTGGAGGGTTATTATTCCTAGGATTATTATTAAAATTATATGATATTAAGAAGAATCGGCAATTAGTAAGACTTGTTGATTACGATGCACTTACAGGGTTATACTCCGAGCATAAGTTTATTGAAGAAGCAAAGAAGATAATCCAGAAGAATCCAAATAAATCATATAGCATACTATCTGTAGATATAGATAATTTTAAATATATTAATGAGATTTATGGATATATTATAGGGACAAAAGTAATTGCACAATTAGGAAAAAGTATGCGTGAGCAATTAGATAAACAATATGTGGCAGCTAGATGTGGCAGCGATGTATTTGTGATCTTGCTAGAGACAGGGCAAGTATTTGAGAAGGTGAATCATAAATTAGGACCATCTAATGATTTCTATACATATTTACATGAACTATTGGGCGACAGTTATAGTATTCATTTTAGTATGGGTATTTATAATATACAGGACAAAGATGTGGACTTCTCCTACATGATAGATTGTGCTAATATCGCAAGAGAATTAGGGAAAAATGTTAGTGAAACTACGATGTATGAATTTACAAAGCAAATGAGTGATGAAAGAGCGATTAATAACAAAATCACCTCTCAAATGAATCAAGCGATTGAGAACAAAGAATTTGTGATGTACTATCAATCGAAAGTAGATTTAAAAACTGGGGATATGGTTGGCGTAGAAGCGCTAGTTCGATGGATTAATAATGGAAGGGTTATATCACCAAGTGATTTCATCCCAATATTTGAGAAAAACCGCTTTATCGTACAGCTTGATTATTATGTGTTAAGACAGGTATGTCAATTTATTCGGGATAATAGAGAGAAAAAGATACCTAAGATGTCGATTAACTTATCGGGTGTTACCATTATGGAAGAGACCTTAGTACGGAAGTTAACAACAATACTGGAAGAATATGATGTAAAGCCAGAAGAAATAGATCTAGAAATCACGGAGAGCGCCGTAGTAGAGAATTTTGAAATAGCAGTTAGTAAAATTCGAAAGCTACAATTAAAAGGATTTACAATATCAATGGATGATTTCGGAACAGGTATTTCGACACTTAACAGATTAAAAGGAGTACCGCTTGATACATTGAAATTAGACCGCGAGTTCTTAGTAGGCGCAATCGATGATGCAAAGGGAACTATCATTATAAAACATGTCATTACGATGGCAAGAGAATTAAAGCTAGAAACAGTGGCAGAAGGTGTTGAAACAAAAGAACAGTGCGAATTCTTGATAGGATTAGGATGCGACGTAGGTCAAGGGTATTACTTCTCGAGACCACTTCCAGGAGATGAATTCTTGGAGATGTTGTAGAAAAGGGGAAGAATGATGTGGAAGGGTATGGAATAGATGAGAAATCATGAATATGCTATATGTTAAAAATACACGCCAAGAAGCTGTTGCAAAACTAACTAATTGTTAGTAAGCAACAGCTCTCTTATATTTGTATAAATTCATTTGTTGAAAGCTCTCTATTGATTTAGATACTCACGAGCACGTTCTTCTGACATGCCTAATTGTTGCATAAGTTGGGATATTATCTGTTCAGTAGTTGCATTCATAGCTCGCATAGAGCTAATAATGCCAATACCAATTCCTTGCTTCTCTGCTTCTATAGACGCTTCTTTTACAGCCTCTTCCATTTTTTTAGCTACGTATGCCTCTAATCCTTTGCACATTTTATTTTCTGTTTCTTTTATAGCTTCTTTAGCAGCTTCTTCCATTTTTTCGGCTACATACGCTTCTAACGCTCTACACATATTAATTTCTTCTCCTTCTTCTTGCTTCATAAATGTCTTGGCTCCTGTGATGCTCCCTATCATGCGAACGACCTCGGATGGGAGTGTTTTGTCTTTGTATTCTTCTTGGACTTCTGCGATTTTGCCATCGAATAAGTCTCTGGATATGGAGAATACTTTTTCTACTTCGGGGTTACTGAAATGATATTCTGCGCTTTCTTTTACTTGTAGTAGATTGAGTTTGTGATCCGTAACGAGTTTTCTGATTTCTGGGGTCATCTCTGTTAACATATCTTGTAAAGATAGCGGTCCATCCCAAGGGTCTTCGCTGTAGTAAATTACTAAGGTTATTATCGGGGTTAATCGATCATCTTTTTTTAAGCCCGATAAAAATTCGGCAGACGATAACCCTGGAGTGCCTTTATTCTTCTTTGCTAATAGCGAACATTCTTTTGTATAACCGAGTACATCATATAATAATGTACGTAGTGGCATGGCGTAATGGATTGCTGTTTGATTCTCGATGCCAATAATAGCGAATGTTTCACCCAGTGGTGTGGACTTTACTACATCACGTCGTCTCGCTAGATGCTCCGTCAATTCTTGTAATTCAATCACTTGTGAGACATCGGAATCTACGTCCTGTAGTTCTTCTGGTATTAATACCTTTTCGCCATTGAATATGACGGCATTCACTACATCTGCGAAATGTTCGGGATCTTGCCAGAAATTTTTGTGAACGGTATCACAATACTTCGCAGAGGTGTGTTCTATTGCAAGGTTACGTTTTGTTGCAGGGGTTTGTTGTGGTGCTGGTGTGTTGGCTCATGTGCCCTCCTTTTTGTGATGTGCAGGAGATTACACATGTAGATAAGCTAAGTGTTGTATATGAAACAATCACTTTTTATTAATAATAAAAGTGTGCGAATTCATAGTACAATATTAGTTGTGTCGTATATCAGTAATTCCTGCTTGGTTTGATAATGGATTAAATTTTCCCGAAAGGGAGTTTGAATGTTAAGCATGAATTGTTCTGAATTGACATTAAGAAATGAT